>NZ_JBSHDN010000003.1:56378-125478 GCF_053616335.1 Nocardiopsis sp. NPDC055824 | reverse complement strand
GATGGGCGGGGCACGGGCGGCGGGGACACCGCGACCGCACCGCGGCACGCCCCCGGAGCGGGCGGGTACTCCGATACGGCGTCCGCCGCCCTTCGCACGCCCGCCCCCGCGGGCCCGTCCGTCGGAGGTCCGGCGCCGTCACCGGCGGGGCGGTGCGCCGGACCGGACCAGGGCTCGTGCGAGGTCGGCGGTCTGCGCCAGGACGTCGATCGGGAGCGGCTGCACCGCGAGGGCGCCCTCGTGCAGCACGAGCAGCCGGGTGGCGAGGGCGGCGGGGGCCGGGCCGCCGGCCGCGGCGGCGAGTTCCTCGAACAGGTTCAGCAGCCACAGCTTCTGGTCCGCGGCGATGCGGTGCGCGGGATGCGCGGGGTCGGGGATTTCGGCCAGTGCGTTGATGAACGCGCATCCGCGCGTGTTGGCCCCGCTCCAGGTCCACAGGGCCTCGAAGGGCGCCGTGACGGCTTCGAGGGGGTCGTCGCAGGCGTCGACGGCGGCGCGGACGAGGGAGCGCCAGCGCCGGTCGCGTTCTGCGAGGTAGACCGCCACGAGGCGGTCCTTCGAGCCGAACTGGTTGTACAGGGTCCGCTTGGTCACACCCGAGCGCTCGGCGATCAGGTCCACCCCGACCGCCGTGATCCCGCGGTTGTAGAACAGCTCCTCGGCCGCCGCCGCGATACGGCGGCCCGCCGGTGACATGGGCTGTGCTTCCTGCATCGAGCACCCTCTCTGTTCGGTACACCGTGACAGGAGTTTACAGATCGGTGTACCGTGGTAGAAGTTCACCGATCGGTATACCTACGAGGGGGTTCAGACGATGGACGTGTCCGAGACCATGCGCGCGGTACGGATCGCGGAGCACGGAGGACCGGAGGTCCTCGAGCCGGCGGAGGTGGCCGTGCCCGCCCCGCAGGCGGGAGAGGTGCTGGTCCGGGTCGGCTCGGTGGCGCTGAACAACACCGACCTGTGGACCCGGGAGGGCGCCTACGGCCGCCCGGGGGACCCGGAGGCGCTGTCGGGCTGGCGGGGCCCGATCAGCTTCCCGCGTATCCAGGGGGCCGACGTGGCCGGCCGGGTCGCGGCGGTGGGCGCCGGCGTGGACGAGGCCCTCGTCGGCCGCCGGGTGGTCGTCGATCCGGCGATCTACGACACCGGGGGGCCGGACGCGAACCCGGTCGGCCTGATGGGGAGCGAGCGCGACGGGGGCTACGCCGAGTACGTGACCGCGCCGGCGGAGCAGGCCCACGACGTGACGGAGTCCCCGCTCACGGACGACCAGCTCGCAGCACTGCCGACCGCCTACGGCACGGCCCTGGGCATGATCGAGCGGGGCCGGATGCGGAAGGGGGAGACCGTCCTGGTGTCGGGTGCCTCCGGCGGCGTCGGTCTCGCGCTGATCCAGATCGCCCGGGCGCGCGGCGCGAGGGTGGTCGCCGTCAGCAGCGGGTCCAAGATCGACGCGGTGCGCGAGGCGGGCGCGCACGAGGTCGTCGACCGTGCGCGGGACGTCGTCGGGCAGGTCCGCGCCGCCGCCCCGGAGGGCATCGACGTCGCACTCGACGTGATCGCCGGGGACCTGCTGAACGAGGGGCTTCCGCTCCTGCGCGAGGGCGGCCGGTGGGTCGTCGCCGGGGCGCTCGGCGGGTACGACGCGTCCTTCGACGTGCGCCGCCTCTACCTGCACAACGCGCAGCTGATCGGCTCGGCCATGCACACGCCCGCGCACTTCGACCTGCTCATGGACCTGGCCCGCCGGGCCGCGATCCGACCCGTGATCGCCGCGGCGTTCCCGCTGGACCAGGCCGCCCGCGCCCAGGAGGAACTCGCCCGCCGGGGGCACGTGGGGAAGATCGTCCTGCACCCCTGACGGGACGCCCGCCCCGGTCGGCGGGCGCAGACGGGCGGCGGGCGCCCGACCGGCGACCAGGCCCGGACCGCGTGGGCGCGCAGACCCTCCCCCGCCGGAGCGGAACGGTTTCTCGCCGTGTGCCTGAAGGGGCGTGTTTGAGCCGTGGTTCTCGTGGCAGGGGATGAGGGACGGCGCGCGACGCCGTCGCCGGGAGCGGGAGGCCGCCGACGTGCCCTCGCAGGCCTGGGGAGCGCCTCGGGCACGTCGGCCGCCCACTCTCGTGACTTCTGCGTCAAATGTCTTATTTATGGCAGTTTAACACTAAAAGTTACCTCTATACATTTTAGTCCTCTTCCTGAGGGAAGGATGGAGACGGCACTCGAATGCCGGTGCTCTGCCGTCGCGGCAGTGACATACAAGGCGAACTTTCAGGGGGACCCTCTTGTCCGTCACCGACACCGACGCGCTCCCAGCCCGCCCCTCCTCCGACAACAGACCCCTGATCCCGGCGCCGCGCCGCCCGGGACCGGGCGAACAGGACCCGGGCGAAGCCCTCCTGCGACAGCTCAAGGCCCTCGACGAGGACGACCCCCGGGCGTGCGCGCTCAGGGAGCGGGTCGTGTCCCACTACGCGCCGGCCATGAAGCGGATCGCGCACCGCTACGGGGGCCGCGGGGAACCGGTGGAGGACCTGTACCAGACGGCGATGGTGGGCCTGTGCAAGGCCATCCGCGGCTTCGACCCCGACCGGGGCGTGCCCTTTCTGGGCTACCTGATGCCGACCGCTTCCGGCGAGGTCAAGCGCCACTTCCGCGACCACACCTGGGCCATGCGGGTGCCGCGGTCGGCCCAGGAGAACCGGATCCGCCTGCACCAGGCCCGGCAGGAGATGACCCAGGCACTGGGGCGCACGCCCACCGGCGACGAACTCGCGAGCAGGCTGGGGATGACCCGCGAGCAGCTGGACGAGGTCCGCCAGGTCTCCGACCTCTACCGGGCCCTGTCGCTGGACGCCCCCGACGGCTCCGAGTCCGACGGGGAGGTCACGCCCTCCCTGGAGGAGCACCTGGGCTGCGAGGACCACCTCCTGGACCTGGTGGTGGACCGCGAGGCCCTCAAACCCGCCCTGGCACGCCTTCCCGAGCGCGAACGCCACATCCTCATGCTGCGCTACTTCCAGGACCACACCCAGACCGAGATCGCCGAACGGCTGGGCTACTCCCAGATGCACATCTCCCGACTCCTACGGGCGACCCTGGACCAGCTGCGCAAGGACCTGGGCATGGACACGGCCGCCTGAGGACCGCCACGGGAAGAGGCGGGACCCACGGCGTCCGCGTCTCCCGGCCGGGAGGCACCGCTGCACAGGACACGCCTCCCCCGACGGGAGACACACGCCGGGAAACCCTGGTGATCACCTCCGACCCCGTTGGCGTGGAAACGGCGCCGCCACGACGGGAACCGACCCGGCGCAATTCCGGGGCAGCCGTTCGGCTGCCGCCGGGCCCGGCCTCCGCCCGGCGGCGGCCGTGTCCTCCGCGCCCTCCGGCAACAGACACCACCCGTCATCGACTCCGTCTCCGAGGGGGTTTCCGCACCCGCGCCCGGGGCCCGTACGCACCGGAGCAGGGCGGGGGCGGGAATCCGCGGTCGCCGCGCACGGCGGTGTGTACCTCCCGGCGGGTCAGGGCAGTGGGGTCCTGGCCGAAGAAACCGCGAGACCGAGGAGGCCGTCATGGCCGAGCCGGAGAGCCCGCTCAAGGACAAGAACTACAACCTGGTCTGGGCCGTGCACCAGTCGCTGGAGAACGTGTGGCGCCTGGACGGCTACATCAAGGACGCCGAGCGCCAGGGCGACGAGGAGCTCGCCCGCTGGTTCCGGAGGATCCAGGAGAACAACCAGAAGGCCGGCGACCAGGGCAAGAGGTTGCTCGTCGAACGCATCACCAAGGAGAACGGCTGAGCCTTCGCCACGGCCGCACCCGGACACGGGAGGGCGCCCCCGGTCCCGGCCGGGGGCGCCCTCCCCTCTTCCGTGCTCCGGCGCCGGTCGGCGTGGAGCGCCGGGTGGTCGCCGGGTTCCGTGGAGCCGGGCACGTGGCTCGCGGCCCGGGATGACCGGCCGCCCCTGTCCGGGCCCCACGAGTACCGGCCTGTCGATCGCCGGCCGGGGAGTCGTCGGGGCAGGTGGGACCCCGAACACGACCGCGAAGCCGCCCACGCCGCGCACTGCCGGGGCGGACCCCGGCCCCTTTTCTTGAACGTACGATCCAGATAGGTTACGGTGGGGCCATGGCAAGAACCCGTGAGTTCGACACCGAGGCGGCCGTGGGCCGCGCCATGGAGCTGTTCTGGACGCGCGGCTACGAGGCGACCTCGGTACGCGATCTGACCCGGCACCTGGGGGTCGGACAGGGATCCCTGTACGCCGCGTTCGGCGACAAGCACGGCCTGTACCGGGCCGCACTGGAGCACTACCGATCCACCCTCGCGGCGGCCGCCCTGCGCAGCCTGGAGGAGGGGGCGGACGTCCGCTCGGCGGTCCGGGGACTGCTGGCGGAACGGGTGCGCATCGCCGTGGAGCACGACGGCAGGGGCTGCCTGATGGTCAACGCCGCCTGCGAGCGCCTGCCCGAGGAGCCGTCCGTCCGGCGCATCGTGCGGGACGTGCAGGACGCGAGCCGGGAGGCGCTGGCCGAGGTGCTGGCGGTCGCGGCGGAGCGGGGCGAGATCTCGGCGCGGCACGACCCGCACACCCTCGCCGCCTTCCTCATCACCTTCCTCAACGGACTGCTGGTCTCTGCCAAGGTCACGCCGGACGCCGGCGCCCTCGAGCCCCTCGTGGAGGTCGCACTGGCCTCCCTCGACTGACTGCTTCATGCCTTGAATCTGTATCGGACGATCAAGAAAGACGCCGGAGACCGCGAGCACGAGACCGCCGATCCCGCGCCACCGACAACCGAGGAGGACCCATGTCCCCTGCCCCCACCCGGAGCACGCCCCCTCTCGGCGGCAGCCGCTGGAACACCTTTCCCGCGGACGGCGCCGCCCTGACAGCCCGCGACCTCCTCACCGCCACCGAACCGCTGCTGCAGGGCGTCATCGACGCCGGCGGTCTCACCGGAGCCGACCGCCCGGTCCTGGAGGCCCAGATCCGTGCGACGCTCGCCCTCGGCACCCGGGAGGCCTCCCTGCCGCTGGCCGTCGGCCCGGACAGCGCCTCGGCAGTACGTGAACTGGGCGCCCAGGCCGAGACGATCGGCCGGGAGCTGGCCTCCTGGGCAGCCGCGGCCCTGGAGAGGCTGCTCACCGACCCGGTACCGCTGCCCGCAGGACCGCTGGTCGTGCGCAGCCACTGCTACGGCCACCTGCTCACCGCTCCCGCAGCCGACCTCCTGCTCCGCGGCCCGCGCGGCGGGCCCGTCGCCATGCAGCTCTACAACGAGTGGCTGCACCAGGTCGTCCTGCTCCGTGACGCCCTCCTGCCCTTCACCAACTGGCAGGACGTGCCGCTCCTGACCACCCCGACCGGGCTGCGGCACACCGAACCGGCCCACGACGCCTTCCTCACCGAACTGCTGGTCCGTCAGATCCGGCATCCCAGCATCGTGGCCTTCGCCCGCCATGCCGTCACCGGCACCGGCGGCCCCACCGGCTACGGTTTCGAGGCGGGCGGCGGCACCGCCCTGCCCGCCGTCCTCGACCATCCGCCCCTGACCGCACCCCGGCACCTGCTGACCTGGCGCTCCTCCCCCACCGCCGACGAACCCGTCACGTACGTCGCCGAGGAACAGGACTACTACGCCGCGCCCCGCACCCCCGTCGAGGACCTGCCGCCCGCAGACCCCGCACCGGGGTCGCTCACCGCACGCACCGTCACCGGGCTGCCCGCCGACGGGACCCGCACCGCCCGCATCGAGGTCACCGGCGACGGCGCCACCGTCCGCGTCGATCTCGGCCAGGCCCTGCGCGGCCACCGCTACGCCCACCGGCCGGCCCCCGCGGCGGACGACGCGCACCCCGGAACCGGGTCCCGCGCAACGACCGTGTGGTCCGCGCTGGGCGCACCGGGGCTGGTGTGGACGCGAGCGGGCGAGACGACCCTGGACGCCGCCGGGCAGAACGACCTCGTCGTCCTGGCACTGCTCGGCCGGCTCTACCCGGAGAACGTCACCCTGCGGCCGGTCGGCGGCTCCGCTGCCCGGAGAGCCGGGGCCGGTACCGGCCCGGGCCGCCTGGTGGTCCTCACCGACCCTCCCCGGACCCGCTGACACCCGCACCGCGCAGTACACACAGAGAAAGGGAAGAACACGATGTTCGACCATGACGGAACACACCTCCGCACCGGCCGTGCCGCCGTCAACGGAACGAGTCTGCACTACCGGACGGCCGGGTCCGGCCCCGCCGTGGTGCTGCTGCACGGCGTGCCCAAGACGGGCTACCACTGGCGCCACCTCGTCCCGAAACTGACGCCCCACCACACCGTCGTCGTGCCCGACCTGCGCGGTCTCGGCGACTCCGCCCGCCCGGCGGACGGCTACGACTCCGCGACGATGAGCGACGACATCGCCGGACTGATGGCCCACCTCGGACACGAGACATACGCGGTGGCGGGAGAGGACTGGGGTGCGGTGATCGGCTACCAGCTCGCCGCGCGCCACCGCGACCGCGTCACCGCTCTCGTGTTCGCCGAGGCCCTGTTCCCCGGATTCGGCTTCGAGGACCACACCGCGCTCACGCCCGAGAACGTCGCCAGCGGCATGCACCTGTGGCACCTGGGCTTCTACTTCCAGCCCGACGTGCCGGAGATGCTGATCAGCGGGCACGAGCGCGAGCTGATCACCTACATGATCAAGTCCGAGCGCAGCCACCCCGACACCGCCACCCCCGACGCGGTCGAGGAATACGTGCGCTGCTACTCCATGCCCGGCGGCATCCGTGCGATGCTCTCGATCTACCGGGCGATGCTCGTCGACGCCGAACAGAACCGGCAGGCCGCACAGAAGAAACTGGACATCCCGGTCCTGGCGCTCGGCGGATCCGCGTTCATCGGCGACCGCAACGAATCCCAGATGCGGCTCATGGCCCACGACGTCACCGGACACGTCTTCGACGCCGGCCACGATCTGGCGGAGGAAGTACCCGACGACATGGCCGATGTCGTCCTTCCGTTCCTGGGCGCGCACGTGTGACCGCACCCGACCGACGAGCGGCCCTGTCGGCTCCGCGGCCCCTCACTCCTCCCTCCGGCTCGGTTCGGCGCGGCCACCGCCCCCGGTCCCGGATACGCCGGCCCTCCGGGCGACCACGGGGATGAGGAGGGCCGTCGCCATCGCCATCACGCCGATCAGGGCCATGGAGAACGGGATCGCGCTCGGTGCCGGAAGGTCGTCGGCCGCGACGATGAAGCCGGGGAGCAGGAACAGCAGGAAGATCGCCGCCCCCTCGGACCGCGGTCCTGAACCGGCGGTGTCCCCGGGCGTCCCGGCCCGGGGCACCGCGGTCCGTGCCGGCCCGCGCCGGGCGATGGAGAGGAATCAGAAAAAGTTCGGAAGACCGTGTCGAGAACACGTGGCCCGCTCCGTCCCCGTGGTGAACGCGACCACAATGGGTCGCACCAGCACCGAGGAGAAGCACGATGGCCAAGTACCTGCTGCTCAAGCACTACCGTGGCGCCCCGCCCGCCGTCAACGACGTGCCCATGGACCGGTGGACGCCCGAGGAGATCTCGGCCCACATGCAGTACATGCAGGACTTCGCGGACCGGCTCGAGGAGAGCGGCGAGTTCGTGGACGGGCAGGCGCTCGCCCCCGAGGGGACGTTCGTCCGCTACGACGGCGAGGGGCGCCCGCCCGTCACCGACGGCCCGTTCGCCGAGACCAAGGACCTCATCGCCGGCTGGATGGTGATCGACGTCGACAGCTACGAGCGCGCCGTCGAACTGGCCGGGGAGCTGTCGGCCGCCCCCGGGGCGGGCGGGGAGCCGATCCACGAGTGGCTCGAGGTGCGCCCGTTCCTGACCGCCCCGCCCACCATCACGGAGTGACACTGTGGACGAGCTCCTTCTCCGGAGCCTGACGCCGGGCGTGCTCGGGATCCTCGTCCGCCGCGGAGCCGGCTTCGCGGCGGCCGAGGACGCCGTCCAGGACGCGCTGGTCGAGGCGGTCCGCACCTGGCCTTCCGACCCGCCGCGCGACCCCAAGGGGTGGATGGTCACCGTGGCCTGGCGCAGGTTCCTCGACGCGACCCGGACCGACACCGCCCGCCGGAGGCGCGAGGCCCTCCTCGACGAGGAACCGGCCCCGGGACCCGCGCCCGCGGTGGACGACACCCTCCAGCTCTACTTCCTGTGCGCCCACCCGTCGCTGACGCAGGCGTCCGCCGTCGCGCTCACGCTGCGCGCCGTCGGCGGGCTGACCACCCGCCAGATCGCCCGGGCCTACCTGGTGCCGGAGGCGACCATGGCCCAGCGCATCAGCCGGGCCAAGCGCACCGTCTCCGACGTGCGCCTCGACCGCCCCGGCGACGTCGCCACGGTCCTGCGCGTCCTCTACCTGGTCTTCAACGAGGGCTACTCCGGAGACGTCGACCTCGCCGCCGAGGCCATCCGCCTCACACGCCGGCTCGCGGCGGCCGTCGACCACCCGGAGGCGGCGGGACTGCTCGCCCTCATGCTGCTCCACCACGCCCGGCGCGCCGCCCGGACCGCGCCCGACGGCAGTCTGGTGCCGCTCGCCGAGCAGGACCGCGGTTCGTGGGACACCGCCTCGATCGCCGAGGGCGTCCGGATCCTGCAGGCGGCCCTGGCCCGCGACCGGCTGGGCGAGTTGCAGGCCCAGGCCGCCATCGCGGCGCTGCACGCCGACGCGCCCACCGCGGAGGAGACCGACTGGGTGCAGATCGTCGAGTGGTACGACGAACTCGTACGTCTGACCGACAGCCCGATCGTGCGGCTCAACCGCGCGGTGGCCGTGGGCGAGGCCGACGGTCCGCGCGCCGGTCTGGCGGCGCTCGCGGACCTGGACGACTCGCTGCCCCGCCACTGCGCGGTGGCCGCCCACCTCCACGAGCGCGACGGCGACCCGGAGACAGCGGCGCGGCTGTACGCCGAGGCGGCCCTCAAGGCGCCCAACCTCGCCGAACGCGACCACCTCACCCGCCGGGCCGCCGGGCTCAACGCCCGAGGGGGAGGCTGAGGGCGGGCCCGGACCGGGCGCGACGAGCGGTCTGTAGGGTCGCGGTCATGGCTCCTACGGGAAGCGAGCACACACGCCTGGTGGTGATCCGGGGCAACTCGGGCTCGGGCAAGAGCACGATCGCCCGCGGACTGCGCGCGGCGTACGGTCGCGGTTTGGCTCTCATCGAGCAGGACTACGTGCGCCGCACCGTCCTGCGGGAGAAGGACGTCCCCGGGGGGGCCGCCATCGGGCTCGTCGACCTGATGGCCCGCCACGCCCTGGACGCGGGCTTCCACGTGGTGGTCGAGGGGATCCTGTACGCCGACCGCTACGGGCCCGCGCTCACCCGCCTGGCCGACGAGCACCGGGGGCTCTCGCGCTGCTACTACTTGGACATTCCCTTCGCCACCACGCTGCGGCGGCACGCGACCCGGCCCACGGCTGCCGAGTTCGGCGAGAGCGAGATGCGTGCCTGGTGGCGCCCGCGCGACCTGCTGCCCGGCGGGACGGAGGCGGTGATCGGCAAGCACAGCACCCTCCGGCAGAGCCTGGACCGGATCCTCACCGAGAGCGGTCTCGGGGAGGGACGGCCGGCAGGCGGGGACGGTCCGGTGTCCCGAAGTTGACACTCTCTCCGGTAGGGATCACGGGCCGGGGTCGGCAGGCCAGTCCAGGCCGTGGTTCTCCTCCGCCTGGTCCCACAGGGCCAGCAGGCGGGTGTGGCGGGTGCGGACCACCCCGTCGGCGGGTGGAAGGGCCGGGTGGGCCAGGAACCGGGGGCCGGGCCCGCCGCGGTGCCCGCGCTCCCACCGGCGGGCATGGTCGGCCAGAAGGGTCACCATGTCGGCGGCGCCGGGCCCGTGGCCGCAGGCGACGAACTCGCACCGAGAGGGGTTCTGGGGCATGGCCGGAGACAACAAGTAGGCGAGAGAAGTGCCGTCCCACATCGCCGGGGTCAGGTCGCGGGTCATGGGCTTGTGGGGGAAGTCGTCGACGGTGCCGGTCAGGGTGGCGAAGTGGGGCAGTCGGGTCGCCATCCACATCTGCAGGGTGCTGAAGGGCTCCGTGCCGCCGATGCGGACCCCGGTGAACCGCTCGTGTGCGGGCAGGGCGAACACCCCGGGCAGGTTCTCCGGCGCGGGCACGGGGTCGGCGTCGGTGGTCAGTCCGACCGTGTCGGTGACCGGCACGGTGGCGGAGGCGGGAGCGCCCAGGCCCTGCATGGGAACGAACCCCGCGTGGTTGCCGGTCTCGCCCAGGAGCAGTCGGCCGTGGCGGGTGAAGGCGTAGATGCGCTGGAAGCCCCGCACCCCCAGCGGGAGTACGAGCCGTCCGCCCTCGACGAGCTGGCGGGTCCAGGCCGGGGGCAGGTCGGTGGCGGCGACGGTGACGACGATCCGATCGTAGGGAGCGCCGTCGGAGCAGCCGTGTTCGGCGTCCCCGACGACCAGCTCCACCCGGTCCGCGTATCCGGTCCGGGTTAGGTGGGTTCGGGCGCGGTCGATGACCGCGGGGTCGATGTCGATGGAGGTCACCGCCCCGGTGGGGCCGACCATCTCGGCGATGAGCGCGGCGTTGTAGCCGCCGCTGCCCACCTCCAGGACCCGCATGCCGGGCCGGATGGCGGCGCGCTCCAGCATCAGGGTCTGCACCCAGGTCGCCGAGACGGAGCTGGTCGCGGCCCCGTCGTCGGTGAAGCGGGTGCGCAGCACCGTCGTCAGGTCGTACACCTCCCCCAGTGGGAATTCGGGGGCGAACAGGTGGCGTGGCACGGTGCGCACCGCCCGGACCACCGGCTCGGTGCGCAGGGCCTTGACGGCTTGCAGCCGGGTGATCAACCGCTCGCGCATCTCGTCGGCGCGGTCGGTGTCCGGGGCAGGGGCGTCCGGGGCCGGGGCGGAGGTGTCGGAAGTCGTCACACCGGCAGGCTGACCAGTGGTGATCCCCCGCGCGGGGTTTTGGCGATCTTGGGCGTGCGGCGTCCGGGAACTCGCGTGCGGGTCCGCCCCCTGCCCCCGGCCGGTTCCGGTCGGTGCCCGCGGGCCGCGTGGCCGGCGCGCGCGGTGGGGACGATGACGTCATGGATTCTTCATCGGAACACCCGGTGTGGTCGCGCAACCTGCGCACCGCCCGCACCGTCCGCGGGTGGGACCCGCTGCGTCTGGCCCAGGAGACGGCGTACGCGGTCGGCCGGGGAGCCGCCGAGACCCCCCGGAGCCTGGTACGGCGCGTCCGCGACTGGGAGGCGGGCCGGTACGGGCCCGGTGAGCGCCACCTGCTGCCGCTGGCCCGGGTGTTGGACGTGCTTCCGGAGGATCTGGCCGTCGGCGCACGGGCGAAGCGCGTCGAGGCGGACCGTATCCGGGCGACCAGCGCCCACCTGGTGTCCCTGGACGGGACCCCGGAAGGAACAGACCTGGTCCCCGCAGCGGTACGCGCGGCGCGCACCGCCCGCACCGCTGCCCGGTCCTGCGCCTCACCGGACGTGGTCTCGGCCGCCGCGGAGGCGTTGCAGGTGGCCGGGTGGCTGGCCTTCGACGCCGATGAACACGTGCTGGCCCGTAGGTTGACCAGCGCTTCGGTCGTGACCGCGCGGGCGGGCGGTGACCGTGGCGGCGAGCTGTTCGCCCTGGCCCAGCTCGCGATGCACGACGCCCACGAACACCGGCCGTCCCAGGCGCACCAGGTGTGCGAGCACGTCCTGGACCAGAAGCTCTCCCCTCGGCTGGCCTGCCTGTTCGAGCTGCGTCTGGCACGGGCCCACGGGCAGAGCAACACACCGGTCCGTGCCCTGGCCACTCTGCGCCGGGCCCGCTCCCGCTTCCAGGAGGGCGCCGGCGACCACGACCCGCCCTGGACATGGTGGATCGTCGACAGTGAGCTGACCTGCCACGAGGCCATGATCCACGTCGACGACGGCCGGTGGGACAGGGCGCAGGAGCTGTTCGCGTCGGCTCGGGAGCACTGCCCGCCCCACAACCCGCGGGGGCCGCTGATCTACGCGGTCCACCAACTGCACGCCCTGGTGCGCCTGAGGGCATGGACGGCCGCCCAGGAGGTACTGACCACAGCGGTGGTCCCCCTGGTGGGACAGGTTCGTTCAGGACGTGTCGACGCCGTGCTGGCCCGCACCGCGCGCCTGGGCGCAGAAGCCTCGGCGCCCGCACCGTTCCGGGAGCTGATGCGGGTGGCGGTGGCCGCGGCGCGGTAGAGGTCTCTACGGCACGGCCAGGGATCGGGCCAAATCGACCCAGTCCCGCAACAGTGTGCGGGCGGCACCGGAGTCCACGGCCGGGGCGACCGCCGCCAGGGCGTCGGCGAACGCCGCGTCCAGACCGTGCGCCCACCCCCGGCGGGCGGCCAGGGCGCCGGCGGCGTTGGCCAGGACCACGTCCCGGACCGGTCCCCGCTCCCCCTCCAGGACCCGCCGCACCACACCGGCGTTGAAGACGGCGTCCCCTCCCCGCAGGGCATCGGGGCCGCAGCGGGCCAGTCCGTGCCCGGCCGTGTCCAGCCGCATCCGCTCCACCCGACCGTCGGCGACCGCCCACACCCGTGTGGTCGCCGCGGTGGTGATCTCGTCCACCCCGTCGTCACCGCGCACCACCAGGGCGGTGGCGCCCCGGTCGGCCAGGACCCGGGCCAGCACGGGGGCCAGGCGGGTGTCGGAGCAGCCCACCAGGGAGGTGGAGGGGAGGGCCGGGTTGGTGAGCGGGGCCAGGTGGTTGACGGCCGTGGGCACCCCCAGCCTTCTGCGCACCGGGGCCGCGTGGTGCAGGCCCCGGTGGAAGACGGGGGCGAAGGTGAACCCGATGCCGACCTCGTCGACGCACCGGGCGACCTGTTCGGGGCCCAGGTCCAGTGGGATGCCCAGCGCTTCGAGCACGTCCGCGGAACCCGCCCGGGAGGAGACAGACCGGCCGCCGTGCTTGACCACGCGGACACCGGTCGCGGCGAGCACGATCGCGGCCATGGTGGACACGTTCACGGTGTGGGCCCCGTCGCCGCCGGTGCCGACGATGTCGACGACCGCGGTGCCGTCCACCGGCAGGGGCACGACACGTTCCATGAGGGCGTCGAGCAGGCCCGCCATCTCGGCGGCTGACTCGCCCTTCGCCCGGAGCGCGACCAGGAACCCGGCCAGCTCGACGGGGTCGGCCGCCTCGTCCATGACCCGGCCCATCGCCCACCGGGTGTCGGCCGCGCCCAGGTCCTGTCCGCGCAGCAGCGCGGACAACAGCTCCGGCCAGGATCGGCTCACGGAACACTCCTCGGGGTGCGCGTTCTTCCCCGAGCACGGTCACCGTCCAGGCTCCCGGCCCACCGGCGGTTCGGGGAAGCCGTCGGGAGCACCGCGTGCGCGTGCCCCGCCGCCGGGAGGCGGCGGCCCGTGACGCTCACGGGTGGAACCTCCCCTGCGCGGGTCCGCGGTGGACGCCACCGTCCCCGGGCACGCGAGCCGCTGCGGGCACGCACCCGGCTCACGCCACGGGGCTGACGCCGAGGTCGAGCACCCAGCGCTCGGCCGCCACGCGGGCCAGGTGTGCGACCTGGGGAAGGACCGAAGGCCCCCAGTCGAGCAGCTCCAAGGCCTTGTCCAGAGGGAGCAGGTGGCGTTCGTGGATCCGGTTCTTGGCGGGGTCGGGATCGGGCGCGCGCTCGGCCAGGCGGTGCAAGCGGGCGGCCATTCTCACCTGCGCGAAGGGCGCACCGGGCCCGTGCACGCTCTGGTAGCCGAGATAGACCGGGTCGGCCAGGGTGACCTGGACCTCTTCCCACACCTCCCGGCGCAGCGTCGCGGCCAGGTCGCCGCCGTCGCGGGGTTCGGGCTTTCCCCCTGGCAGGTTCCATCTGCCGAGGTCGCGCAGGAGCACCACACGGGCGCGGGCGTCGAGCACCCATCCGTAGACCTGTCGAACGGGCAGGTCAGCAGGCGGTCGCTCGTCGGAGTGCCAGGTCAGGGACACCTCGTCCGGGCTGTTCATGGGAGAACTTTAGAGGGCTTCGGCCCGCCGGTCCGGTCGTTTCCGCATATTGCCCATGACTCCGACGGCGGGGTGGGGCCGGGAGCGTCCCGGGGGCTCCGTCAGTCGATCCGACCCGACGGACCCGCAGCACGTGCGACGCGGGGCCCGACGAGACGTTCGGCCAGCGGCAGGGGGTACCAGTCCGCACCGGTGACCTCGGACTCCTGGACGCGCCCGATCTCGGCGCGGGCGGTCGTGAACGCGTAGCCGAAGTCGAGGTGGCAGTGGTCCGGCTCGTCCTTGTCCGGCCGTGCCGGAACCCGGCCGAACTCGACGTAGGCCGGGACCCGCGAGGAGAGGGACACCGCGTCGGCGTCGACACCGGTCTCCTCCACCAGTTCACGCACGGCCGCGCCGGCCAGGGCGGTGTCCCCGGGTTCGAGGTGTCCTCCGGGTTGCAGCAGCAGCCCGTACGCCCGGTGCCGGACGAGCAGGATCCCGGCCTCCCGGTGGACCAGGAGCGCGCCCACGGTCACATGCAGGGGAAAGGTGCGGCGCGAGGCGAAATCCCTGCCCCGGCGCAGCAGCCGCACCGGTTCGGCGAGCGCCCCGGCCTCGTCGGGGCGCTGCCCGAGGTAGGCGGTCAGCGTGGTCGAGATGAGTTCGTCGGTGATCGTCACCGGTCGGCTCCAGAGAGGACGCGCGGCTCGAAGGGTGTCCGCAGTCTACGAGTCGCACCTGGTCGGTACACACGTTTCGCGGGGAAGGGCCGGTGCTTCCACGTCCTCGGCCTCCGGGGGACCGCGCGGGTGTCCGGGCCGCTGCCCGTCTCCGGGCGGGAGGGGGTCGGCTCCCACGCGGCACACACACCGCGGACCGGCCGGCCAGGACGGTACGCGAAGGAGGGTTGACGCTGCAGGGGCGCCATCTTACGATGACCGAACAATTACGAAGCGTGTTCGTAACAACGAACCACATCCACCGACGCCCCCACCGAACCGCCGCCCTCTGCCCGGTGAACCACGGGACCGGGACGGCCGAGTCGGATCGGGATGTGCGGTGTCCGGCGATCCCCCAGCCCCCCACTGACGGACCCCCATGCACGACGCTTTCGCCGCCCGCATTGTTAGCGCTCACATTGTGAGCGCTCACATCCTCGGCTCCCCCGGGCTCCACCCCTGCGCCCGGGCAACCGCCCCCCACCGCGACCTGCGGCGGGCACGGCTCCGCCGCGGCGCGGGCGGGCGACCGCGTCGGTCCCCTCCACCCATGTCGGCCAGGACAGGCACCGACACCGAGGAGTCTCCCCCATGAAGGAAAACCCGCTCACTCCTTCCCCCTTCCTCTCCCGCCGCAGAATGCTGGGCGCCGCCCTGGCCACGGGAGCGCTGGCAGCGGTCCCGGGCATCGCCGACGCGGCCCTCCCCCGACACGCCGCGGCCGCCGACTACCCCGGCCCCGGCCTCGTGACCGGCGACGTCAGGGTGCACGACCCGTCCTTCGTCAAGCGGCCCGGCGGCGGCTACCTGGTCGCCCACACCGCCCACGGCGTGGGCCTGAAGACCTCGACCGACCGGACCGCCTTCAGCAACGCCGGCGTGGTCTTCCCCTCGGGCGCACCGTGGACCACCCCCTACACGGGCGGCGACCGCAACCTGTGGGCCCCGCACCTGTCCTACGCCGACGGGCGCTACCACCTCTACTACTCCGCCTCGACCTTCGGCTCCAACCGGTCGGCGATCTTCCTGGCGACCAGCACCAGCGGAAACTCCGGAACCTGGAACAACGAGGGCCTGGTCGTGGAGTCGTTCACCTCCGACGACTTCAACGCCATCGACCCCCACCTGCAGGTGGACGCCCAGGGGCGCTGGTGGTTGGCGTTCGGCTCGTTCTGGTCGGGGCTCAAGATGGTGCGCATCGACCCGGCGACCGGCAAGCGCCACGACGGCACCCTGTACTCGATCGCCGGACGCGGCGGGGACGCCATCGAGGCCCCGACCATCTTCTACCGCGGCGGCCGGTACTACCTGTTCGTCTCCTTCGACACGTGCTGCCAGGGGGCAGCGAGCACCTACCGGATCATGGTCGGCCGTTCCAGCAGCATCACCGGCCCCTACGTCGACCGCAACGGCACCGCCATGCTCGCGGGCGGGGGCACGGAGGTCCTGTCCGGCCACGGCAGCATCCACGGCCCCGGCCACCAGGACGTCTTCGCCGACACCGACAGCGACATCCTGGCCTACCACTACTACGACGACAACGGCACGGCGCTGCTGGGCCTGAACTGGCTCGGCTGGGACTCCTCCGGATGGCCCTACGTGCACTGATCCGGTCCTCGCGGGGCCGGCCCCCACGGGCCCCGCACCGGGCGGACCCGGCGCACGCGCGCCGGGTCCGCGCGCGCGTGGGGAAGCCGGTGGGACGGGCCCGGTTCGCGGGTTGGCGGCAGCGCCGGGGCAGCCGGGCTGGGGCGTGATGCCGCGGCGGCCCGGGTGGAGGGAACGTCAAGGAACCGTGGATCCTGCGTCAATGACAGCGGGCGGCGCAAGCGCGATCGTTGAAGAGAGCCGGACGCCGGGCCCGCAGGGCGCCTGACACACGGACGTCCGCTCGGCGAGCCCCTGGGGGTTCGGGGCGTGGGAGCAGGTCCCCCGCCCCGGCGGCCCGGGCGCCGACCGGTCCCCCGGGCCGGCGGCCCCGGCCCCTCTCAGGAGCACGTCCCTCCGCACCCGGGCCACGGGTGAAGGCGTTCCCGCCCCACAGGGCGGCTGAGAAACAGGGGAATCGACATGCAGCGCACATTCGGTCTGGCGGCGACGCTCGCGGCACTCGGCTTCGCCGGGGCACTGGGCATGGGGGCGCCCGCGACGGCCGCCCAGACCAGCGACGTGGGAACCCAGGCGCTCCGCTCCCTCCGTGTCTACGAGCACGACGACTTCGGGGGCCGCTCGGCCCACCTGACCGCGAACGACAGCAACTTCAACAACAACAGGTGGAACACGAACACCACCGCGACCATCGACGACAACATCAGCTCCATCAAGAACCAGGGCGACATGTGGGCCTACCTGTACCCCTCCCCGAACCACGGCGGTACTCCCTACAGGGCCCAGCCCACCTCACAGGACAAGGACCTGAGCAGCAACTCGAACAACCCGTCCAACTTCGATAACAAGGCGAGTTCCGTCAAGTTCCTGAGCTAGGAGAACGACGCACCGGGTGCGGTGCCGGGTCCGGCGCCGCACCCCTTCCGTTCGAGAAGGGAAGAAGCGACCGTGCGGACTTCCTTGGTCCTGTGGGCGGGAGCGCTCCTCGCCGTCGTGGGGTGCTCCACCGCCCCCGCGGAACAGACCGCCCCGCGAGTGGGAGAACAGGTCGCCGACTTGTGGGTTCCCCTGGACGAGTACAGCCTCTCCAGACCCGACCTGCTCACGGTCCAGTACGCGGAGGACCTCCTGGCCGGTGGCTGCATGCGCGACGCCGGCCTGCCGTGGGAGCCCCTGCCGCCCCCTCCCGAAGAGGACAGCGACCCGCTCAACCGCAAGCGCTACGGGCTGGTCGAGCCCGAGCTCGCCGAACGCCACGGCTACCATCCGCCGCCTCCCGCCGAGGACCAGCGCACCCGGGACCGGGTGTGGCAGGCCAGGGAGGCCCTGCCCCGCGACCACTGGACCACCGCGTACGGAGAGGACGGGGAGGGAGGATGTCTGGCCGAGGCTCGCGAGACGCTCCGCCGGGACGTCCCGGCGGTGGACACCACCCTGCTGAACGGCTACATCGGCCAGACCTTCGAAGCCTCCCGGGAACACCCCGAGGTGGTGCGGGCCCTCGACGGGTGGAGCACGTGCATGCGAGCGGAGGGGTTCGACTACGCGGATCCGCTCGACGCCAACGGCGACCCCGCCTGGGCAGAGACCGAGGAGCCCTCGGACCTCGAGATCACCGCGGCCCGCACGGACGTGCGCTGCAAGGAGGAGACCGGTCTCGTGGAGGTGTGGTCCGCGGTGGAGGAGGGGATCCAGCGAGAGGTCATCGACTCCCACCCCGAGGACTTCGCCGGGTTCGCACAGGCGAAGGAGGCCGAGCTCGACGCCGCCCGCAGCGTGATCGCCCGGCACGGGCCCGCCCCCGCACAGTCGGACACGGAACCGCGGCGCCCCTCGGACGTCGTTCTCGGCCCGTAGCCCCTGACGCCGCACCGGCAATGCCGGAACACGCGTCCCCGGAACAGCGGGAGCCCTTTTCAAGGAACACCGTGCACTTCCCTTCCCGAAAGTTGCCCGAGGGGCGGCAACGGCCCGGTGTGAAAAGTGATTTCCCCTCACGGCGTTCGGTAGAAGAAATCCTTGACGGCCGCTCGCCGAGCCGACGTACCATTCCTCGAAAGCAGAATCCGTGAGACCCAGGACATCTCTCTGTGATCGAGAAAGTGTTCCACACACGGGACCTTCCCCCCGCTGACCGGTTCGGCTACTGGCAGGACTGCATCGGCATGACCCACGCCCCCGTCCGCCTCACCAGCGACCGCACCGACGACTTCCTCGCCTACCAGCACATGATGGAGCTGTCCGACGTCATGGTGTGGCCGACGGCCTTCCAGCCGGTGACCTTCGAGAGGATCCCGCGGCTCATCCGGGCCTCGGACCCCGAGCGCTACCACCTCAGCCTCGTGACCACAGGTCGGCTCGAGGTGGAGTCCGAGGGCCGCTCCAGCGACGTCCGCGAGCACGAGATCAACGTGGTCGACACCTCGGTCCCCTTCCGGATCCGAGCCGCGGCAGGGCTTCCCCGACAGGTGGGCATCGGCCTCGAGATCCCCAAGAGGAGACTGGCGATCCCCGGGCGCAGCGTGGAGCCCCTGGTGGGCGCCAAGCTCTCCGCCGCCGACGGCTACGGCGCCCTCCTGCGCCGGTTCCTCTCCCAGCTGGCACAGGACAGCGCCTCCTACCGGCCCTCGGACGGCAACCACCTCTCCACCGTCGTGTGCGACCTCGTCTCGGGCCTGTTCGCCCACGCGTTGGAGGCGGAGGACCGGCTCCCTCCCGAGAGCCGGGCGAGAACTCTGCGCATGAGCGCCAGGAACTTCATCAGGAGCAGGCTGGGAGAACCGTCCCTGACACCCCGCACCGTGGCCCGTGCCCACCACATCTCCACCAGCTACCTGCACCGGCTCTTCAGCGACGAGGGCGCCAGCGTCGGCGCGTGGATCCGCGGACAGCGCCTGGCGAACGCCCGTGCCGACCTGGAGAACCCGGACCTGGACCCGGTGCCGATCCACCGCATCGCCGAGAAGTGGGGGTTCTCCAGCGCGTCCGTCTTCAGCCGGGCCTACCGTGAGAGCTACGGAGTCTCTCCCCGTGACACCCGTGGCGAACGCCGGACGGCACGGCCACCGGCCCGCTGAACCCTTCCGGGGCCCTCCCGCTGTTCCCGGACCGGGTGGTCCACCACGTGCAGCCGCACGGCCGGGACCGTGCCCGACCGCTGCGTCCCCGCCGGGCCGTGGGGCGGAGGCACCGTGCCGGGACGCCCGTCCTCCGTCGCGTGCCCGCCGTGCCGACCGGACCGCGCCTGCGACCGGTAGTCACGCGGGGGGATCCCGTAGGCGGCTCGGAAGGTCCGGCTGAACGCGGCGGCGTGGTCGAATCCCCAGCGCGCCGCGATGCTGTGGATCGGGACCGCCGCCAGGGCGGGGTCGGCCAGGTCCCGGCAGGCGCGTTCCAGGCGCTGCTCCCGGATCCAGGCGGCGACGGTGGTGTCGCCCTCCTGGAAGAGGCGGTGCAGGTAGCTGGTGGAGATGTGGTGCGCGGCGGCGATCGCCGCCGGTGTCAGCCGCGGGTCGTGGAGGTGCTCCAGGACGAAGGCCCGGATGCGCAGCAGCAGGCTCCGGCCGCGGCTCTCCGGGACCAGGGTGTCCTCCGCCTCCAGGGTGTGCGCGAACAGGGCCGACACGAGGTCGCCCAGGATCAGCGCCAGTCGGGGATCGTCGCCCGGGGAGTAGGTTCCGGGGTTCTCGGTCAGCTGGTGGACGAAGCCGGTGAGCAGGGCTCCGAACCCCTCCCGTCCCGAGAGCCGGAGACCGGTGATCCGGTCGGCCCTGCTCCGGGGCAGGGTCAGCAGGTGCTTGGGGATGTCGACGCCCGCGCTCACGACGAGTCCCTTGTCGCCCGGCGCCTGGATGTCGTACGGCGTGGAGGAGTCGTTCACGTGGATCTCGTCGGGGCCGTACGCGGCCCTGCGCCGGTCCCAGTCGCGTTCCATCGTGCCGCTCCGCACCAGGCAGATGTTGTACGCCTCGGGGTCGGAGAGCCGGATCAACCGTGCCGTCCTGCGCGCGGTCAGGGCCCGGAACCCCATCTTCCACACGCGTGCGCCCTCCAGGTGCAGGTCCCGCTGGTGGACCCGGAAGTCAGCGATCCGGTCGCTCGTGGCATCCATGGGCGTCGGGGCTGTGGCCATGATCCGGCGCCACACCTCGAAGCGGTCCGCGGCGGGCAGTTCGTCGGTGTTGAACTCCGACTCGATCACCGTGTCCGTCCTTCGCTCGGCTCCGCCACCGGCCCCGTCAGCCGGTGGCTCCACGTACCACCAGGGTCACCGACGGTGCTTTCAGCGGGCCTTCACCGCACGTCGCCCCGGGGCCGCCCTTCGGACGCGAACGCCCGGGACGGCCGGCGGACCGGTCGACGCGGAGGCTGCTCACGGCGCGGGCCGTCCGGCAGCGGAGGATTCCGCGGCTCCGTGGCCGACCGTCCCGGCACCGGGGAACCTGGAATGCCCGGAATGACCGGGTCCGGTCATCGCCGGGGACCCACGGCGCCCGGCGGGCTACTGTCCTTCGAGGACACGCGCGAGGAGGTATCACTCGGGCCGCCACTTCGAGCCGGACGGCGAGGGCGGGCGGCCCCGTCCCGAAGCGGCGGCAGGCCTCCGGAAGCCCGGCCCCACGGCCACAGGCCCGTGTCCGCCCGTCCGTACCCCGCCGTTCCGACAGCGAAGGTGAACCGTGACCTCCTCCCCTCCCCCTCCCGGCCCCTACCGGGGGCTCGTCCTGGACTTCGTCGGCGTGCTCACCGCGAACGTGCGCGCGTCCGTGCAGGGCTGGTGCGTGGCCCAGGGGCTGCATCCCCGTGCGTGGGGGACGACGCTGACCCATCACCCCGAGGGCCGTCGGCTCTACCTGGACCTGGAGGCCGGCCGGCTCTCCCAGCGCGAGTGGAACCGGCGCACCGCGGCGCTGCTGGGCGTCGCCGATCACGAGGACCTCATGGGACGGGCCTGGGCCGGGGTCGGTTCCGACGCCGCCATGATCGCCCTGGCCCGCACCGCCCGCCGCGCGGGGCTGAAGGTCGCCCTGCTGTCCAACAGCTTCGGTCTGGACCCGTACGACCCCTACGAGACGCTCGGGGTGAACGGGCTGTTCGACGTGACGGTGCTGTCGGAGGTCGAGGGGATCGCCAAGCCCGACCCCGAGATCTACCGGCGCACGTTGGAGCGCCTGGGCCTGGACGGCGGCGCGTGCGTGTTCGTGGACGACAACCCCGACAACCTGCCTCCGGCCCGGGAGCTGGGCATCACGACGGTCCACGCCGACGGCGGGCCGGACCTCGCCGCCAGGGTCGCCGCCCTGCTGGACCTCCCCCTCCAGGAAGCGGACGGGGTGGGCCGGGAGGGGGCGACGGAGGTCTCCACGCGGAGCCCGGGAGCGGTCTGAGGCACTGCTCACCGGTTTCGCCGACGCGCGCAGGGCCTCGTGACCTCACGGTGCCGGAGCGGGGCGGACGAGGGGAACCGCGACGGCGGGCCCCAGGTCGGCCTCTTACCGACACCCTCGGACCCGGTTCGGCGACCTCCGGGACCGTTCCGGCGAGGAGGGCGTTTTGCCCTCCGCCGGATCCGTCCCGGAACAGTCGACCGAGGATCAAGAAAGCGGCGACTCGGGGCCAACGACAGTTCCGGGGAGGCTTGCCATGCTCGAAGGGACCTGTTGGCCTCTCCTGGGAGACACACATGATCCGCCGACTGATCGCCACCGCAGCCCTCGCCGCAGCCACCGCCCTCGTGCTCGGAGCCCCCGCGCACGCCGACGACCACCACGCCAGCGGTGTCGTGGCGGGCGACCACTTCGCCAGCTGACCCGGCCCTCCGCCAGCAGTGACACCCCTCGCACGCGTGCCACGCCGCACAGGCGTCACGCGTGCGAGGGGCCCGGTCCTCCCGAAGCCGCTCAGGAGGCGGACGGAGCCTGCGGTGCCGCGTCCAGCCGGTCCCGCAGCCGCCGCTGGAGCGCCTCGAGCCGGCTGTCGTCCGCCCGGACGGCGGCGTGGAGTTCGAGGGTCTCGCCCTCGTATCGGGGAATGACGTGGAAGTGCAGATGGAACACGGTCTGCCCGGCGGCGGCCTCGTTGAACTGGATGATCTGGATGCCGTCGGGTTCGAGCTCGTCGGCGATCGCCCGCGCGACCCGCTGCACCTTCTGGATGAGCGTGGCGAGTTGTGCAGGCGTGGCGTCCAGGAGGGTCCGGGGCTGCCCGGTCTTCGGAATCACGAGGGCGTGACCGTAGGACTGGGGGAACACGTCGAGGAAGGCGAGGACCTCGTCGTCCTCATGGATCGTGAAGGCGGGCGCCTCGCCGCGGATGATCTTCGCGAAGACGTTCTGGGGATCGTACGGGTCGGTCATCGTGCGTCAGGCTCTCCGTCGCGTCCTTCTGAGGCAGCCTCGATCGGCTCTGGTCCGGTCGCCACGATAGCGGTGGGGCGAACGGACACCGGGGTCACGGCCCCGCGTTCCCGGCCGGGCCGGGTCAGTCGCCGTGCCGGGTGCTGTAGTCGCGGCGGTACTCCGAGGGTGTCATCCCGAAGGAGGTCCGGAAGTGCTTCCGGAACGTGGCCGCGTTGTGCAGTCCGCACCGGGCGGCGGCCTGTTCGATCGGCAGGTCGGTGGTCTCCAGAAGCCGGCGGGCCTCGTTGAGGCGTTGTTCCCGGAGCCAGGCGGCCGGGGTCGTGCCGTTGGTGGCGGTGAAGGCACGGATGAAGGTGCGCCTGCTCATACGTGCGACGCCGGCGAGGGTGTCGACGTCGATCGGTTCGGCGAGGTGTTCGAGCGCCCATTCGAGGACCCGGGAGATCGGTTCGGCAGTGGTCCGCGAAGGGCGGGGGCCGTCGATGTACTGCGCCTGGCCACCGCCGCGGTGGGGGGCCACGACGAGTTCCTTGGCGACCTGGCCTGCGGTGTGCGATCCGAGTCGGGTGCGGACCAGGTGGAGGCAGGCGTCCAGGCCAGCGGCGGTGCCGGCGGAGGTGAGGACGTCACCGTGGTCGATGTACAGCACGCTCTTGTCCAGGGCGACACCCGGGTGCCGCGTGCGAAAGGTCTCGAACGCCTTCCAGTGCGTGACCGCAGCCCGCCCGTCCAGCAAACCGGCGTCCGCCACGGCGATGGCCCCCAGGCAGAGGCCGACCACGGTCGCCCCCCGCTCGTGCGCGCGGCGGAGCGCGCCGATCAGGGCCGGGCTCGGCCTTCGGAAGTCCGTGTGCCAGGAGGGGATCACCACCGCGTCGGCGTCCTCGAGGGCGGTGAGGTCCGCGAGCCCGCCGAGCTGGTACCCCTCCGCCGTGCGTACACGCCCCCTCGCCTCGGAGAACAACACCGACGACCAGTCGGCGAACCCCTGCCGGGCGACTTCGTCGAAGACGAGGGTCGGCGTGGACAGGTGGAACATCGTGACGTCGTCGAACGCATAGACAGCGATCCGCATGATCCTCACACTATGGCACGCATGCATCGAAGGATTGCACTCGTGCCACTGGTGGCCGTTCGCCGTTCTCGCCAGGCTTGTCCCAGCGGCGCTGCACGCGGGCGAGGATGCCCGCGGTGGCCAGGAGCGCCGCCACCCGACCCGAGGAGGAACCCATGGCACAGTCGCGTGCACTGGTGGTTGTCGACGTCCAGCAGGAGTACTTCACCGGCCTGCTGCCGATTCAGTACCCGCCGCGTGACGAGTCCGTGCTGAAGGTCGCGAACGCGATCGACGCCGCCGCCGGAGCCGGGATCCCGGTGGTCGTGGTCCAGCACTCGGCCGGGGACCGGTCCCCCGTGTTCAACCCGACGCTGCCGACCTACGAGCTCCACCCCGCCGTCGAGGAGCGCCGCAGCGACGCGTGGAAGCCCCTGGTCAAGCAGCACGGTTCGGTGTTCGCCGGTACCGACCTGGAGGACTGGCTGCGCGGCCGGGGCATCGACACCGTCACGCTGGTGGGATACATGACGAACAACTGCATCCTCGCCTCCTCCGTGGAGGCGGAGGCCCGCGGGCTCCGGGCGGAGGTGCTCTCCGACGCGACCGGCGCCGTCGACATCGCCAACGCGGCCGGTTCGGTTCGCGCGAAGACCGTGCACGAGACCCTGATGGCGATGCTCAACTCGAACTTCGCCGCCGTGGCGACGACCGACGAGTGGGTCCGGGCCGTGGCCTCCGGAGCCGGGCTGCCCAAGAGCAACCTCGTCGAGTCGGCCGCCGCCGGCCGGGACCGGTGACACCTGCCGGTGTCCCGTCCGTGGCGGGGAGCCTGCCGAAGCGCCCCGGCGGGCTCGGCGGCCCCCACCGGTTCCGTCACCCGGCGGGCGGGTGGACGGAACCGGTGGGACGGGGCGTCACGCGGTCGTCCAGGCCTCCAGCTCCCGACCGCGGGGGTCCTCCACGCGGGACCACTCGGCGTCGATGCGCATGGTGACCCGGTTCCCGTCGTCGTACGGGTCCCATCCGGGGTCGCCGGTCCCGGCGAACCGGACCCAGGCCCCGTGCATGCGCGCGGCGAGACGGGCGGGCGGCTCCTCGGGGCCGAGCAGGGCGGCCGGACCCCGCAGCCGGGAGAGGTGGGCCAGGTCGAAGACGAAGGGCAGCTCCACCCCGTGGGCGGCGCCGAGCTGTCCGTCCAGGGCGCGTGAGCGCCAGGCGAACTCGTAGCCGTAGGTGGCGACCCGCGGCAGGGCGGTGTGGGCGTCGGCCAGGGCCCGGGTGCCCGCACCGAACAGCGCGTCGCCCATGACCGCGGAGCGCAGCTCGCCGAAGGACGCCCGGGGGCGCGACGTGCGATAGGCCGCGACGAGACGGGCGGGATCCGGGTGAGAGCGCGCCGCGGCGCCGTCGACGTCCTCGGCGGTCGAGGCGGAGTACCGGTCCACGGGGACCAGGTAGAGGTTGCCCTCCTCGGTGTTGGTCCCGATGAGCAGGTCGGCGTCGGCGCCGGGGCCGGCGGCGAGGGAGACGGCGGGCTGGGTGTCGAGGACCAGGCTGAAGGGGCTGAGCCCGATCAGCGGGTCGCGGTGCGTCCCGGCCCGCAGGTCGATGCCCGAGAGCCGGGAGGACGTCTCGACCAGGCGGTCGTCGGAGAGGCCGGCGAAGGCGTCTGCGTGGGGCTCGACCCCCAGGTCCCGTGCCGCCGCCTCGGTGACGCGTGCGGCCTGCTCGGGCGTGAACGCGCCCAGGCCGCTGCCGCTCTGGACGATCGCCCGGCGCAGGAGGCCCACGGCCTCGGGGGAGGCGAGGACGCCGCCGACGACGGTCGCCCCGGCCGACTGGCCGAAGAGGGTGACGTTGCGCGGGTCGCCGCCGAAGGCGGCGATGTTCTCGCGGACCCAGCGCAGCGCGGCGACGACGTCGAGCAGGCCGCGGTTGGCGGGCGCCCCGGGCAGGTCCAGGAACCCGGCGATGCCGAGCCGGTAGTTGAGGGTGACGAGGACGACGCCGTCGCGGGCGAAGGCCGAGCCGTCGTAGAGCGCGGACCGCGTCGAGCCGGCGACGAACCCGCCGCCGTGGACGAACACCATGACGGGCAGGCCGTCGCCGCCTCCGGCGGGCGCCCAGACGTTGACGGTGAGGTAGTCCTCCCCTCGGCTCCAGCCGGTTCCGAAGTAGGGGGACATGTCCACGCTGCCGAGCCTGCGCTCGGCCTGGGGCGCGTTGGGGCCCGGCGCGGTGGCGTCCCGGACGCCGTCCCAGGGCTCGTGCGGCCGGGGCGGGGCGAAGCGGCCGGCGCCGCGGGGCGGCGCCGCGTAGGGGATGTTCAGGTAGGCGTCGGTGTCGCCCCGGCGCAGGCCGCGGACCGCACCCCGGGCAGTGGTGACGACGGGTCCGGTGTGGTGGTTCATGGTGATGCCTTTCCGCGGGCCTCAGCCCTGCTCGGTGTACGGGGCGAAGGGGGCCCAGCCCTTGACGGCGAACTTGTCCCCCGCGCGCGACACCTCGGCGGCGCCGTGGCCGCCCAGGTGCGCGGGGATGACGAGCGCGTTGTTGTCGGCCGCCCAGCCCAGGACCTTGCGGCGGGTGGCGCGGGCGCCCGCGGGGTCCTCGCAGAAGCAGCTGTTGGAGTCGGGTTCGAGGATCTGCACCGGGCTGTGCAGCATGTCGCCGACGAACACCGCGCGGTCCGTTCCGGAGGTGAGGGTCAGGACGGAGGAGCCGGGGGTGTGCCCGGGAGCCGCGTCCAGGCGCAGGCCGGCGTCGATCCGGTGGCTGTTCTCCCACAGCAGTGTCAGACCGGCCCGGTGGACCGGGGCCACGCTGTCCTCGAAGACGTTCTGGTTGCCCCGGCCGAGGTTCGGCTCGTGCCCGTTCTCGGGGTTCCAGAAGTCGAAGTCGTCCTTGGGCATGAGATAGGTGGCGTTGGGAAACGTGGGTACCCAGTTCCGCCCGTCCAGGTAGGTGTTCCAGCCGACATGGTCGACGTGCAGGTGCGTGTTGATCACGATGTCCACGTCCTCGGGCTCGACGCCGGCGCGCGCGAGATTGGCGAGGAAGTCTGTTTCGAGGCGGCTCCAGACCGGCGAGTACGGGCGCTCCTTGTGGTTGCCCACACCGGTGTCGACGAGGATGGTCCTGCCCTCGCTGCGCAGCAGCCAGGTCTGGATCGCGGAATTCACGGTATTGGTCCCGGAATCCAGGAAATGCGGGTCCAGCCAGGAGGCGCCGTCGTTCCAGGCCTCCTTCGGGGTCTCCGGGAAGAAGGCGTCGGTCGTCATGTCGACGGTTCCGTAGTATTCCCGGACCCGGTCGATGGTGACGTTTCCGAGCGTGATCTGTTCCATGGGGCGTCCTCGTGTTTTCGGCGGGTTCTGGGGAACCGTACGGGCGGCCCGGGCGGGCCCGGTATCCGTCACGTGACTGCACCTGCGCGCAGGGCCCTTCCGGGCTCGGGGCCGGGCGGCTTGTAGCCTGCCGGGGCCGGGGCAGGACGGCACCGGGTCGAAGAGCCATGTTTGCGGGGGGCTTCCGTGGGTGAGCACACAGGCGGCGTCGGCACGGCCGCGGGGCCGGAGCCGGAGGCCGGGGGGCCGTTCGTCGGCCGGGAAGCGGAGTGGGCGCGTCTCCTGCGTGCGGTGGAGCCGGAATCGGCGGACCCGGTGGTGGTGCTGCTGGGGGACGCGGGCACGGGGAAGAGCGCGCTCCTGGACCGCGCGGCGCGCCGGGCCGGGGCCGACGGCGCGCGCGTGCTGCGCGCCGCGGGGAGCGAGTCGGAGTCCGGGCTGGCGTTCTCCTCCCTGCACCAGCTGCTGCGGCCGTTGCACGAGGAGGTGGACGAACTGCCGGACGGGCAGCGCGCCGCCCTGCGGGAGGCCTTCGGCGCGGGGCGCGCCGTCGCTCGCGAGGGAGCGCCCGACCCCCTCCTGCTCGGGATCGCCGTCCTGGGCCTGCTGTCGGCCGTGGGCGAGCGGCAGCCCGTGCTCGTGGCACTGGACGACGCGCAGTGGTTCGACCGCGCCTCCCTGGACGCCCTGGCCTTCGCCGCCAGGCGGCTGGCGGGGGAACCGGTCACCGTGCTGGTCGCGGCCCGCGAGGGCCACCGCCTCCCGGGGTTCGACCGCCACGTGCCCACACTCACCCTGGGCCCGCTCGACGGCGCCGCGGCCGGCCGGCTCCTGGACCTGCAGCCGGCGGCTCCCACCGGACGCACCAGGGCGCGGATCACCGAGCAGGCCGCCGGCAACCCGCTGGCGCTGGTGGAACTGGCAAGGGCGGCCGCCTCCCGCGACACGGCCGCGGGGCTGCCCGACGCGGGCCCGCTCCCGCTCACCGGGCACCTGGAGCGGGTCTTCGCCGCACGCCTGGACGGCCTTCCCGCGGCGACGGGGCGGGCTCTGCTGCTCCTGGCCGCCATGGACAGCGCCGACTCCGACGTCGCCGCCGCGGCCGGGCTGCCCGGCGCCGGGGACGCCGTCTGGCCGCCCGCGGAGGAGGCCGGGCTGGTCCGGCGGACCGGCCCGGTCCCCCGGTTCGGCCACCCGCTCGTGCGGTCCGCCGTGTACCACGCCGCACCCCCGGAGGCACGGCGCGAGGCCCACCTCGCGCTCGCCGGACTGCTGCGGGACGAACCGGACCGGCGCGCCTGGCACCTGGCCGCCGCCTGCACGCGCCCGGACGCGGCCGTGTCCGCGGAGCTGGAGCGCACCGCCGACCGGGCCCGCCGGCGCGGCGGCCACGCGGCGGCGGCCGAGGCCCTCCAGCGCGCCGCGGAGCTGGCGCCGCGGCGCGAGGACGGCGCCCGGCTGCTGGTCGGGGCCGCTTCGGCGGCCGTGTTCACCGGGGACCTCGCCCGGGTCGAGGAACTGGCGGCCGCGGCACGCGCGCGCACGGACGACGCGTCGCTGCTGGCGTCCGTCGCCGTACAGGCCGGACGGCTGGCGGTCCTGACCGGGCGCCACACCGCGGTCTTCTCCCGGCTGGCCGACGCCGCCGGGGGCTTGACGGCCTCCCGGCCCGCCGCCGCCCTGGACCTTCTCGCCGAGGCCGCCGTGGTGCGCTTCTACTCCGGGGAGGACGCCCAGCACGACCGCGTCCACGACCTCCTGGGGCGCCTTCCCGAGGGGGCCTCGGACGCCTTCCTGCGCGCCTGGGTGAGGACCGTGTCGGACCCCTTCGCCGCCAGGGACGAGGTCCTCCCCCTGCTCCCGCGGCTGGCCGCCGAGGCGCGGGACCGGCCGGAGCGGCTCACCGCCGTCGGGATCATGGCATGGCTCCTGGACGAGACCCCGCGGGCCGTCCGCGTCTTCGACGAGGCGTTCGACCGCTGGCAGGTGCGGGGAACGCTGCCGGAGGGGCTGGGCGGCGCCGTCGCCTGGGCCTATGTGGACCGGGGAAGGTGGGACCAGGCCCGGGAGGCCTGCGCCCGCACCACGGCGGTCGGCCGGTTGGCCGTCCTCGACCACGCCGTGGCCTGCGCGGCAGCCGTGGACGCCGTCGTGCTGGCCCACCGGGGTGACGCTGTCGCGGCCCGCGCCCGGGCCGAGGAGGCGCTCGCCCTGGTGGACCCGCTGGAAAGCCGCTCGATCGGCGTCTACGCCCGCCGTGCGCTCGGGGCCGCGGCTGCCGTCGAAGGCGCGTACGGCACTGCCTACGACCACCTCCGCGCGGTCTTCACCGCGGACGGCGGGCCCGTGCACTACCACGCCTCCCACCCGGCCCTCGCCGACCTGGCCGCGGCCGCCGTGCGCAGCGGTCACCGCGAGGAGGCCGCCGCGATCGTCGAGCGTTGCGCACACCTGCTCGCGAAGGGCGCCTCACCCCGCCTGCGCGCGCTGGTCGACCGGGCCCGGGGCCTGCTGGCGGACCCCGGGGACGCCGAACCGCACCTGCGGGCCGCCCTGGCGGACCCGGTCCTGGAGCACTGGCCCTTCGAGCGGGCGCAGGCCCTGCTCGACCTCGCCGAACGGCTGCGGCGCCGACGGCGCATCGCGGAGGCCCGGGCGCCGCTCGCCGAGGCCCTGGAGGTCTTCCGCCGTCTGGGCGCACGGCCGTGGATCGAGCGAGCCCGGGCCGAGGCGCGCGCCGCGGGCCTCGACGTCGTGGACTCCGCCCCGGACGCGCTCGCCGAACTCAGCCCGCAACAGCAGCAGATCGTCAGGCTCGCCTCCCGGGGGCTGACCAACCGCGAGATCGGCGAGAAGCTCTTCCTCTCCCCGCGCACGGTGGGCTCGCACCTGTACCGCAGCTTCCCCAAGCTGGGAGTCACCGCCCGGTCCCAGCTGCGCGACCTCGTCGGGGGCGCGCCCGCGGCGGTCGGACACCGGGACCGCCGGAGCCCCGCCACCGGGTAGCGGCGGGATGTGGCGGCGCGGGGAACCGTGTTCGGCCGGGGCCGCCGGTGGTCGGTCCGGCCCCGGCCGTGGGCGTTCCGGCTACTCGGACGCCGCGGTGTAGTAGTAGGGCTCCTCGTCCTCGTCGTACTCCTCGTCATCGTCGTCCCTGCCGGCGTCCAGGTCGAGCTCGACCCCGGATCCGGCGAACGCGGCCCTCACCCGCTCCACCGTCTCCTCGCCCAGGAAGTGGTGGTGCAGGTCGAGCCGGCGCAGACCGGAGAAGGCCCCGGCCCGGTCGACGAGCTCCTGTGCGCCCTTGTCCGTGAGGATGCCCAGGGACAGGTCGAGGACCTCCAGGCCCGCGAGGACGGGGGCCTCGGCGAGCACCGGGACCCACTCGGCCCACTTCTCGGCGTTGCGCACCCCCAGGTACCGCAGCCGGGGGAACGCCTCTCCCGAGAGCACCGGCGCCAGGTCCTGCGGGGAGGTGCTGCCGCCGTAGTCCTCCATCCCCAGCCACAGCTCCAGGTGCTCCAGCGCGGGCAGCCCCGAGGACGCCACCTCGCGTACGACCCGGCCGGGCAGACCACCGCTCTGCAGGGTGAGGGAACGCAGCGAGGCGTGCGAGGGCACGTGCAGTCCGAGCCGGCCCTCCATGCCGTCGGCGCCCTTCACGGTCAGCGCCTCCAACCGGGGGAAGGCGGCCACGAGCGGCGCCAGGTCGGGCTGGGAGATCCAGGAGAGCTCGCACTCGTCGAAGGTGATGTCGCCGAAGAAGACCGAGCGCAGGTTCGGCAGCGCGTCGGCGTGCTCGACCAGCAGGTCCGCGGCCTGGTACATGCCTCCCTCATTGGCATAGGACCATTCGCCGATGACCAGTGCCGTCAGCTGCTCGGCGTCCACCTCGGACAGGAACCGGGCGAGGTAGTCGGCGCACTCGTCCTCGGGGGGTGTCCGCAGGCCCGCGCTGGTCCGCAGCCGCCAGGCTGTGGCGGCGGGGTCGTGCGGGTCGCCGCCCTGCTCCCGGATGCGGGCGAGCCGCTCCTCCCACGTGCCGCTGGCGGGGAACTCGACCACGGGCAGGCCCGCGAACTCGGTGAGGTCGGACATGGGGGTTCTCTTCTCAGGCTTCAGGGGGCGAAATGTCCCCCATGCCTAGCAGTTCCGAGGGACAGACAGGAGATCGGGAGCCTTCCGGTGCGGGACTGGCCGAAGGCGCACCTCTCCCCGCCACGGTCACAGCGCGTGTCCCCCGGCGACCTGCAGGACCTGCCCGGTGACCCATCGGGCTTGGTGGGAGGCCAGGTAGACCACGGCGTCGGCGATGTCGTCCGGCTCTCCGACCCTGCCCATCGGCACGGCCTCCCCCGCCCGGGCGACGAGCTCCTCGTCCATCCAGCCGGTCTGGACGGGCCCCGGGGCGACGGCGTTCACCCGGATGCCGCGCGCCGCCAGGTCCAGCGCGGTGGACCTGGTCAGCGCCTCCAGCGCGCCCTTGGACGTCCCGTAGCCGGTCTGGCCGGGGAAGGCCCGCGCGGCGTCGGTGGTGATGTTGACGATGCACAGCGGCTCGTCCCCGCGGCGCAGCCGTGCCGCCTCGGCGGTGAGGACCGCGGGGGCGACGGCGTTCACCCGGTAGTGGCGCTCCAGGGACGCGTGGGTCAGGGTGTCGACGGTGTCCGGCGTCTCGCAGTGGGCGGCGTTGTTGACCAGGACGTTGATCGGTCCGGCCCGGTCCGCGACCTCGCGCACGAGCCGGACGGGCCCGTCCGGCTCGGACAGGTCGGCGCCGACGGCGAAGGAGCCGTTGCCGAGTTCCTCCGCGAGCTCGTCCGCGGTCCCCGCGGCGGGGGTGACGTGGGCCCACCCGGCCCCGGCCGGCGCCGGAGGGTCGCGGTCGAGGTGGTGGACCGCCACGCGCGCCCCCTGGGCGGCGAACGCGCGGCTGATCGCCGCGCCGATGTTCCCGGATCCGCCGGTGACCAGGACGGTCTGTCCGGCGAGGCGGGTGTCGATCATCGTTGCCCCTTCGGTGGTTCGTCGGTCGGCCCGGTGCGGAGGCCGGCGTGCCCACACCCCACGCCCCGGCCGCGGCCCGACCCGCTGCGGGGGCCGGTACGCCCAGGGTTGCCCCGCCCGCCCGCAGCCGCAACCCGTTTGTCCGGGCACCGCACCCCCGCGGACCCGGCCTCCGGGGACTCCGCGGCCGCCTCAGCCCGGGGAGCGGGGGCGCAGCAGGTCGGGTTCGATGTAGATGATCTTCGCGATGGGCACGGCCTCGCGGATCCTGCGCTCGGCCTCGTCGATCGCGCGGGTGACACGCCGGGCGTCGTCCTCGGCGTCCACGGCGACCTTGGCCGCGACCAGCAGTTCCTCGGGCCCCAGGTGCATCGTGCGCATGTGGATGACGGCGTCGATGTCCGCGCAGTCCAGGATGGCCCGGCGGATGAGGCGGATGTTCTCCTCGCTGGCGGACTCCCCGATGAGCAGGCTCTTGACCTCCACGGCCAGGAGCACGGCGAACACCACGAGCAGCAGACCGATGGCCCCCGAACCCAGGCCGTCCCAGACGCCGTTGCCGGTGATCAGGGTCAGACCGACCCCGACCAGGGCGAAGGCCAGGCCGATGAGGGCGCCGGTGTCCTCCAGCAGGATCACCGGCAGCTCGGGGGACTTGGTGCGGCGGATGAACCCGAACCACCCCACCCGGGCGCGCGCCGACCTGGACTGGCGCAGCGCGGTGCGCAGAGCCGTCGCCTCCATCACGGCGGCCAGCAGCAGCACCACGATGGGCACCCACTGCCAGGAGGTGATCGGGTGGGGGTCGCGGATCTTCTCCCATGCCTCGTACAGGGCGAACAGCCCGCCGAGGGTGAACAGCACGATCGCCACGAGGAAGGCGTAGACGTAGCGCTCGTGGCCGAAGCCGAAGGGGTGCTCCGGCGTGGCGGTGCGCACCGACCGCCGTCCGCCGATGAGCAGCAGGATCTGGTTTCCGGAGTCGGCCACCGAGTGCACCGACTCCGCGAGCATGGCCGAGGACGCCGTCAGGAGATAGGCCACGAACTTGGTCACGGCGATCCCGAGGTTGGCCGCCAGCGCCATGACCACGGCCTTCGTGCTGTCCTCGGTACTCACCGCGTCGCCTCCTCGTCAGCTGCGGACCGACGGCCGGGCCGCGGCGGTCGCACCGCCGGCCTCCCGGGGCGCGGTGTCCGGAAGGCCCGCCCCGGACTTTCCCAGGTTCCGTGGCGGGCGGTGCACGTGCAAGCACCCCGCTGCCGTGTCGGACGGGACCGGGACGGGTCCCGGGCCGCGCGGCGCCGGGATGTCGGAGCGCGCTGGTAGGCAGGACACCTCACCCCTGCCCCCTCCGGGAGTCCCTGTGGTCTTCAACCACCATCTGTCCGAGTTCGCCGGCCTGCCCGTCGTGGAGTACCGCTCCGCCACGGCCTTCGAGGGCGCCTCCTCCGGCCCTCCGCCGGAGCTGCTCGCGGCCCTGGCGGACCCCGGTTCGGTGGCCTGGCGGCTCGACGACGCCAACGGGCAGGAGAGCGATTCCGACACCTCCCCCCTGGGCTACTACCGGCGGTTCGCCGAGGCGGTCGACCAGGACCGGGTCGCCGCGATCGTGATCGGGGACGTCTGCAACGCCTTCGTCTCGGAAGGCAACTCCGCCCTCGCGGAGTCCCTCGTGGAGGTCGCACCCCGCCTGAGCGGACTGCGCTCCCTCTTCTACGGAGACGTCACCTTCGACGAGTGCGAGCTCTCCTGGATCCGGCACGAGGACATGTCCTTCCTGCTGAGGGCCTTTCCGCAGCTGACGGAGTTCGCGGTGCGCGGCACCGAGGCCCTGTACCTCCATGTCCCCCGGCACGAATCCCTGCGCCGGCTCACCCTCCAGGGCGGAGGCCTGCCCGGCGAACTGGCCAGAGAGGTGGCCTCCTCCGGCTACCCCGAACTCGAACACCTGGAGCTGTGGCTGGGGGTGCCCGAGTACGGGGGCGACACCTCCCCGGGCGACCTCGCCCCCGTCCTGGGCGGAGAGGCGTTCCCCCGGCTGCGCTCGCTCGGTCTGTGCAACGCCCAGGACGTGGACGACTGGATCACCGTCCTGGCCGATGCCCCCCTCACCCGGCGGCTGCACACGCTGGACCTGTCCAGGGGCGCCCTCACCGACGAGGGCGGACGGGCCCTGGCCGAGGCCGCGCCCGCCTTCGCGCACCTGGACCGACTGAACCTGCACCACCACTTCCTGTCCGAGGAAGTGGGTCAACGCATCCGCGAGGCCCTGCCGGGCGTGGAGATCGACCTGTCCGAGCCGCGAGAGCCCAGGGCCGCCCACAACGGTGACGGAGTCCGCTACTACACGGCGGTCTCGGAGTAGTCCCGGAACGTGCCCCGGCCGCCGCCGTCACGGCCGGAGTCGACGTGCGGGGATGTTTCGTCCGGTCCCTGCTCGACAACTTCGAGTGGGCCTACGGGTACGACCGCGGGTTCGGCATCGTGTCGGTCGACCACGAGACGCCGGAACGCACGCCCGAGGACGGCTGCCACTGGTACCGGCAGGTGGTGCGGGCACACCGGGAGCGCCGGACGGGGTGAGGCCACCGGGCGGGACGGGCTCCCAGGAGCGGTCCTGTGAGTCCGTGCCGTCCCGGGCGCCTCCGGGTCGGCGACCGCTCAGTCGGTCCGCGGCCCGCCTCCGGAGGTGCGGAGTTCCTCGTTGATCCGCTGCGCCTCCTCCAGCTGGTCCTCCAGGATGATGATCCTGCAGGCGGCTTCGATCGGGGTGCCCTCGTCCACGAGTTCGCGGGCGCGGGAGGCGATCCTGAGCTGGTAGCGGGAGTAGCGGCGGTGTCCGCCCGCCGAGCGCAGGGGCTCGATCAGCCGGGCCTCGCCCAGAGCGCGCAGGAAGGCCGGCGTGGTGCCGATCATCTCCGCGGCGCGGCCCATGGTGTAGGCGGGGTAGTCGTCATCGTCGAACCGGTTGGTTCCGGAACTGGTCAAGCGTTTCTCTTTCTCTCCTCATCGCACGCCGAGGACCCCAGCGCCGAACGGCGCTGGGGTCCGAGAGTTCAATACCATCTACCGGCTGCTGCCGGTCTTCCGCTTCCCGATGTGGAACTGGAACGGGAACGCGGGGATCGCGGTTGTGTGACCGTGGACCACCTTCTTCCGAACCGGGGCCTGCGGTACCCGAGCGGAACAACCCACACCCGGGCGATCCTCGATGGCATCTACTCCTCTCGATCTCACTGCGTGCACTTCACTCCTGCTGCGGCGCCCCCGTACAAGGGGGCGCCGGTACTGCAACTGCGGTCCTACCGGCCCCCGGTGCCGTCCAACGTCTTCTGCACCGGTCGAGCCCTACCGCGTCCTTCTTCACCGCCACGGCGTCCCCCGCGAAGACGGGACGCCGGTCCAACCGGCTGCCGGTGCCCTGATGCACGTGCGCACCGGTCGAGCCGACCTGCTTCGTTACTGCGCGGTCCCCCACGGGCGGGACACCGCTACTGCCACTGCGGTCCTACCGGCCCCCGGTACTGTCCGACATCTCCGTACCGGTCGAGCCCTACCGCGTCCTTCCCCACTACCCCGGCGCCTCCCGTGTCGGCGGGACGCCGATCCTGCTCTCCACCGGCGTTTCCGGTGGTCCACCTCGTGGATCCCTGTGGCTACGACAGGAAATGTATCAGCGGTCCCGGCGCATGTCTACTCTGGCCGATGGAGATTTTGGCTCGCCCTGTGGGCAGGTTTTCTGGAGCCGGCGCCTCAGCCCGCCCCCGCGTAGGCCGGGGCCTCCAAGAACGTCCGCAGCTGCTCGGCCAGCGGTTCGTCGAGGCTGTGCGGCGCGCCCCGGTGACGGGGGTCCCGGAACGCGCGCCGGAAGGCCTCGGGATCGCCGGTGAGGTCGGCGGTGGCACTCCTGAGGTCCTCCAGCGCCTGGCGGAGCCGTCCTGGCGTGCTCCCCCAGGCGGACTCGTAGGCCCGGAGCGCGCGGAAGAAGCGGACGCACGCCAGGTGGGTCGACTCTCGGTGGTCGTGGCGCTGGATGTGCTCGGCCATCGCGCGCGTCCTGCGGAGTGTGGAAGGCATTCGGTTCACTGCTTCCTGAGAAGAGGGGAACGGACACTGCTCAGGGGGCGGCCCGGCCGGAGCCGGGCCGCCGGGGGTTCAGGCGTCGATGCTGCGAGGCCGGCCGTCGCCCCGGCTGACGCTGATCTTGCGCGGCTTGGCCTGCTCGGCCACCGGGATGCGCAGGGTCAGGACACCGTCGGCGTAGTCGGCCCGGATGGCGTCGGTCTGCAGCGTCTCGCCGAGGAACAGCTGCCGCGAGAAGGTGCCGGAGGGGCGTTCGGCGACCACCACCGCCTCGCGGTCGCGCACGGCGTCGGGGCGCTCGGCGGTCACGGTGAGCACGTTGCGCTCGACCTCCAGGTCGATGGAGTCGGCGCGCACCCCCGGCAGGTCGAAGCAGACGACGAAGTCATCGCCCTCGCGGTAGGCGTCGATCGGCATGGTGGCCGGTCGTGACGCCTCCCCCAGGATCCGCTGCGTGAGGCGGTCGATGTCCCGGAAGGGGTCGGTACGCATCAGCATCATGGAAACCTCCTCTGTCCCTACGAGAAAACCTGATGCGAGGTGACGCAAGTTTTATACCTCAGGACACGGGAGATAAACAACCGTGTCCGATACAGGTTTTCTCAAGCCCGGAGGTAGGGTCGGAGGGCGCACCGATGGCTCGGCGAGGAAGGACGTGCTGATGGCAGAACCGCGGCCGGGTACCGCACGCGGCCTGTACACGATCTCCGTGGCCGCCCGGATGGCGGGGGTCGCACCACCGAGCCTGCGCTCCTACGAGGAGCGGGGCCTGGTCGCCCCGGCGCGCACCGAGGGCGGCACGCGCATGTACAGCAACGACGACATCGCCCGGCTGCGACGGGTCGTCGAGCTGGCGGCCCAGGGGGTGAACCTGGCGGGGATCGGTCGGATCCTGGAGCTGGAGGAGGAGAACACCCGCCTGCGCGACGGCCCTCCCGGGAACGGTTGAGGAGGTCTGCCCCCCGGCCCCGCCGCCGCGGCCGGTCCGCGGCGGCGCCCCCTCCGAGGAGCCCGGGTCCGCGACGCGCACCAGTGGGCCCGCTACCTCACCGAGGCCGTCCAGCTCTTCTGCCACCGCGCCGACGTCTCCTTCGCCACCCACCACCGGCCGACCTGGGGCGCGGACCGGATCGAGGGGTTCCCGACCGGGCAGCGCGACCTCTACGCCTACCTGCACGACCGGACGGTGCGCCTGGTCAACCGGGGCCTCACCCCCCGGGAGATCGCGGAGGAGCTCACGCTTCCTCCCGCCCTGGACCGGCAGTGCGCCAGCCGCGGCTACTGCGGGTCGCTGAGCCACAACGTCAAGAGCGTCCACCAGCACTGCCTCGGCTGGCTCGACGGAAACCCCGCCCACCTGTGGGAGCACCCGCCGATCGAGGAGTCGAGGCTCTGGGTGGACCTGCTCGGCGGCATCGGCGGGACCCTCGCACGCGGACGCCCTCGCCGGCGAGGGCGACCTGCGCTTCGCCGCCACCCTGCTCAACCACGCGGTCTTCGCCGAGCCGGACCACGAGGGGGCGCGCCTGGCACCCACCATGACGAGGCAGCAGCTGGTCGGCGTCATCACCCGCCGGGACCTCCGGGGCATCGGGCACGAGGGGGGCCTCGGGGTGCTCCGCTCGCTGTTCGGCGTCCTGGAGGCGCCGGCCCCCGCCTTCGCCGTGGTGCGGCCCTGAAAGGGCGTCGCCCGGAGCCCCGTCCCCGCCCCGGACCGTCGCCGCCCGGGGCGGCACGACCGCGAGCGTACGGGGAGGGGCGCGGGTCAGGTACGGTCCCGTGCCCCGGAACCGCTCCCGGCCGGTCCGACCGCGTCCACGGGGACTCGGCGGCCGTCCCCCGCCGACGCGGGGGCGGTCCCCGCGGCCCCCTGTCGGCGGGCCGCGGGCCTCAGCACGCGCTGGACGATGAAGTACTCCGCCACGAGGACGTTCACCAGGAAGGACGCCCACGCGCTCGCGTGGTAGACGTCGTCGAAGGTCAGGGACGGGAAGTAGTTCGCCTGGAGCGCCAGCCCGAGACCGAGGTAGATCCGCAGGCTCACGGAGGCGAAGGTGAGCGCGTAGTTGCGGATCATCCAGACCCGGTGGAGCCGGACCTCCCCACGGCGGATGGTCCGGAAGGCCTGGACGAGCGTGTAGAGCCAGGCCGCCGTCAGGATGAAGAAGGCGACCTGCACCGAGAACCCGCTGACGGAGAAGGCGGCGGCGAACAGGGCCGCCATCGACCCCAGCACCACGCAGACCATGTAGACCCGGCCGGCGACGCGGTGCGCACGCGGGTACCGGACGCGGAACCGGGTGAGGAACTGGAACGGCCCGATGAGCAGCGCCAAGGAGCTGGGGATCGCGTGCACGGCGATGGAGAGGTAGTGGGAGGCGACCCCGGGGTCGAGCGGGATCCTGTTGCGCTCCACGTCCCCGACAGCGTAGGGCTCCGCCGAATAGAGGGCGACAGCGGCGGCCGACACGGCCAACAGGCCCCAGAGCGTCCACCACCAGCGGCGGCGGGTCGACTTCGTCAGGTCTTTCACAGGCATCTCCACTGAGGACGGAAGGAAGGTGCCCCGGCCGCGTCGGGGGCGGGATCCGGCGCCGGAACGGCGCCCGCCGGGGCACAGGGCGTGTCACAGACACAGTCGCGTCCCCGTGCGGTCGTTCGCGTCGGTGAGAACCACCCAGTTCCCTCCCGGGCCGTCGGCGGGCGGCCGCGGAGCGGGACCCACCCCTGAGGCGATCGACCGGACGGGGTGTCCCGTACGCGAAGCCCTCCCCTCCCCTCCGCCGCCTGCGCGCGGATCCGGGCGCCCCGGGGGCTTGCATCTCAAGCTGCTCGAGGTACCACAGTGGCTCCCATGAACGACAACGAGCTGTACCCCATCGGAGACGCCGCGCGCCGCAGCGGCCTGAGCGTCAGCGCCGTCCGCTTCTACGCCGACGCCGGGATCGTCGAGCCCGCACACCTGTCCGGGGCGGGCCACCGCCTGTACGACGTCGACGCCATCGCCCGCCTGGAACTCGTCCGCACCCTGCGTGATCTGGACACCGACCTGGACGAGATCCGCCGCCTGCTCGAAGGCGACACGACCCTGCACGACCTGCTCACCACCCACCTGGAGATCGTCGAGCGCCAGGAGCGCACCCTGCGGGCCAGGAGGGCGGTGCTGCGGACCCTGATCAGGCAGGGCGGCACGACCGCGCAGGCCGACCTGATGCACAAGCTCGTCTCGATGACCGACGAGGAACGCGAGCAGACCATCGACGACTTCTGGAACGACGTCGGGGAGGGCCTCGACGTCCCCGACGGCTTCGTCGACCGGCTGCGCGCGATGCGGCCGATCCTGCCGGCCGACCCCACGGCCGCCCAGCTGGAGGCGTGGATCGAACTCGCCGACCTGGTGCGGGACCCGGCGTTCCGCGACGCGGTCCGCACCTACCTGCACGAGACCTACACCACGGACGAGTGGCAGGCCATGGCGACCGAGCCGATGCAGGAGTTCATCTACGAGAGCGGGGGACCGCTCGTGGAGGCGGTCCTCGCCGCCTACCGCGCCGGTGAGTCCCCCCGGTCCCCCTGGGCGCAGGCGGTGGTCACGCGCTTCATGGAGGCGGTCACGGCGGTGTCCGCCGACACAGCGCTCACCCCCGAGATCCGCAACCGGATGGCCGACGCCTACCGGCGGCTCCCCGACATCGAGCGCCAGATCGCCGAGGAGGACGCCGCCTCCGAGGACCCCGTCTACGACGACACCCACGGCCGGTACCTGTCCCTGGTGACAGTGGTCAACGGGACCGGGCCCGAGGAGGACACGCTGCCCTACGCCTGGATCGCCGACGCCATGCGCGCCCCGGACGACGGCGCCTGAGGGAACCCCGTGCGCCCACCCCGGGACGGGTGACGCGCGGGCGGTGCGCCGGGGGACGGCACACCGCCCGCGCGGGGCCGCGGACGGCGGCTTCCTCCCCTGTCCCGTCCGCGTCCCCCGGCGGGCGGCCGGAGCGCAGGACCGGGAACCGCGGGAGCGGAACCGCCCCGGGGCGCCGTTCCGCCCCCGCCCCGACACGCCCCACCCTCTCGCTCGGTGATTCTCCCGTCACCGATGGCTATCGTCGTGGAGTGCTCCAGCCCCGTTCGCCCTCTCAGGAGCCCGGTCGCACCGGCCGGTCCCCGGCGCAGCCCACCGCCCCCGTCCTGGCCCTGGTGGCGGTCCTCCTGCTCCTGGTCGCCGGCTGCACGGCCCCGACCCCGACCGCCGGCTCCTACCGGGACGCCGCCGAGCAGACCGTCACGGACCTCCTCTCGGCCGTCGGGACGGGCGTCCTGCTCGTCGAGATCCACCGGGGCAACAGGGCGTTCTCCCCCTACGCGGAGACCACCGCCGAGGACGCCGAGGACGCCGCCCGCTCGATCGCCGACACCTTCGGGACGCGCCAACCGCCCACCGCCGGGTCCGACGCCCTGCGGGCGGAGCTCTCCCCCCTCTGCGACACCGCGGTGAACGCGCTCGCCGACCTGCGCATCGCCCTGAAGAGGGACGACAGCGCCGCGGTCGAGGCCGCCGGGCGGACCCTCCGTGCCGTTTCGTCCGGACTCTCCGACCTCGAGGAGTCCCTCTCGTGAGGTGGCTGGCGGCCTTCACCCTGGGCCTGCTCACCGCCATCGGCGGCTTCCTGGACATCGGCGACCTGGTCGCCAACTCCGTGGTCGGCTCCCGCTTCGGGATGACCCTGGCCTGGGTCGTCCCCGTCGGCGTGGTCGGGCTGATGGTGTTCACCGAGATGTCCGCCCGCGTGGTCACCGCCACCGGTCGCGGGACCTTCGACCTGGTGCGCGAACGGCTCGGCGCCAGGGTCGGTCTCGCCAACCTCCTGGCCTCCTACCTCATCACCCTGCTCACCCTGTCCGCGCAGATGGGGGGTATCGCGCTGGCCCTGGAGCTCGCCAGCGGCATCCACTACCTGCTGTGGGTGCCGGTCGTCGGGTTCCTCGTCTGGATCGTGCTGTGGCGGCTGCCCTTCGCGTACATGGAGAAGACCTACGGCCTCCTGGGCCTGGCCCTCGTCGTGTTCGGTGTGGCCCTGTGGAGGATGGGCCCGGACCTGGGGGCGCTCTTCACGGAGGCGGTGTCCTTCTCCCCGCCGCCGAACGAGGGGGCGGCCGTGTGGTGGTACTACGCCATCACCCTGTTCGGGGCCGCGATGACCCCCTACACCGTCCTCTTCTTCTCCTCGGGCGGGGTCGAGGAGAAGTGGACCTCCGAGGATCTGGCCACCGCGCGCCTCAACGTCTTCTTCGGCCTCCCCCTGGGAGGGCTGCTGTCCCTCGCCATCATGGGCTGCGCCGCCGTCCTGCTCATGCCCGCCGGGGTCCAGGTGTCCGACCTGGGACAGGTCGCGCTCCCCGTCGTCTCGACCCTCGGCAGGCTGGGACTGATCGTGGTGATCCTCGGGTTCTTCGCCGCCACCTTCGGCGCCGCCCTGGAGTCGGGCCTGGCGGCGGGGTACGGCGTCGCCCAGTACTTCGGCTGGCACTGGGGGAAGACACTGCCGCCGGCGAGCGCCCCCTACTTCCACCTCGTCATCATGGTGAGCCTGCTGAGCGGCACCCTCTTCGTCCTCACCGGGGTCGACCCCATCACCGTCACCGAGTACAGCCTGGTCTTCTCGGCCGCGGCCCTGCCCCTGACCTACCTGCCGATCCTCGTCGTCGCCAACGACCGCGGCTACCTCGGCGACCAGGTCAACTCGCGCTTCACCAACATCCTGGCCTCGGTCTACCTGGTGCTGCTGTGCGTGGTGTCGGTGGCCGCCATCCCCCTCATGCTCTACACGAAAGCGGGGCAGTGAGATGTCCGACGAGGCGGACGGAACGATCTTCCGGATCGGGTTCACCGTCCTGGACCGCCAGGTGGTCGACCGCGGGGGCGAGAACCTGGGCAAGGTCGACGACGTGGAGTTCACCTGGCGGGAGGGGGAGGCGCCGGCCATGACGGCCCTGATCATCGACGCGGCCTCCCTCGGCGGACGGATCGCCGGGCGGTTCGGCCGGTTCTGGGAGACGGTCCTGGAACGGATGCGCCCGCCGGAGGAGGCGCCCACCCGGATCCCCCTCACCGACGTCGAGGAGTTCGCCCCCACCACGGTGCTGTCCACGGACGCCCCGCCGGGGATGCGCCCCCTGGAGGCGTGGATGGCACGCCACCTCATCGGCCGCATCCCCGGGGGGCGGCGGTGAACCGGCTGCGCGCGGGCGCGCTCCTGGGGCTGCGGATCGTCGACTGCAACGGGAAGGACGCGGGTTCGGTCCAGGACATCGTCGTCCGTCACAGCGGGGGCGCGTACACCGTCCTGGGACTGGTCGCGGGGCGTTCCGCGCTCGCCGGACGCTTCGGGTTCGGGGACTCCCTGGAGGCTCCCACCCCCTGGAGGCATCTGCTGGGGTGGTTGCGGCGCCACGAGCGCTACGTCCGGTGGGAGGACGTCGTGGCCGTGGAGGAGGACAGGGTCGAGATCGCGGTGGAGCGCAGGGCTCTGCCCCGCGGGTGGCGCGGCCGGCCCTGACCGGCGCCGCGGCACCGCGCTCCTCCGGAGAGGGGCGGGCCCCTGTCAGCTCCGTGCCTCCCCGGAGGCACCGCTCCGCCGGTCGTGGTGCTCCAGCAGCCGGGCCAGCAGCCCGGTCAGCACCTGCCGCTCCTCGGGCGCCAGCGGGGCCAGCAGTTCCTCCTGGGTGCGGGCCAGCCGCTCCTCCAGCACCCGCAGCTGCCTCCTGCCCGCGGCGGTCAGCGAGACGATGTTGCGCCGCCGGTCAGAGGGGTCCAGGGCACGCTCGACCAGTCGGCGGTCGGAGAGCTCGTTGACCGTCGCGACCATGTCGCTGACGTGGATGCCGCTGCGGCGTCCCAGTTCGGCCTGGCTGGCCGGGCCGGACTCCTCCAGCGTGGCCAGCAGGCGGTAGTGGTAGCCGCGGGCGCGCACGGACGAGAACCCGTCGGCCACCAGGCGGTGCGCGTGGTGGGCGGTCTGGGTGAGCAGCCAGCTGGGCGTGCCCTCCCAGGCCGCGGGCGTCTTCTCCGGTGGGTTCTCCATGCCTGGAGTCTAACGAACCGTTGGTGACTCCAATGATTGTGCTACCGTTCGTGACCCAAACGTTTGGTGGCCAAACATTCATGTCGCCAATGAATACCCGGAGCCAGGACCATGATCAAGCCGTTCCGCATCGACATCCCCCAGGCCGACCTCGACGACCTGGCCGACAGGCTCTCCCGCACCCGCTGGCCCGACGAGGTCGCCGACGCCGGGTGGGACTACGGCTTCCCGCTGGCACGGCTCCGGGAACTGGCCGAGTACTGGCGTACCGGCTACGACTGGCGCGAGCACGAGGCCGGGCTCAACGAGCTTCCGCACTTCACCACCGAGATCGAGGACCAGACCGTCCACTTCGTCCACGTCCGTTCCCCGAGACCGGACGCGCTCGCGCTGGTCCTCACCCACGGCTGGCCCGGCTCGTTCCTGGAGTTCCTCGACGTCGTCGAACCGCTCTCACGCGACTTCCACCTGGTGATCCCCTCCATCCCGGGCTACGGCTTCTCCGGGCCGACCCGCGAGCGCGGCTGGGACACGGTCCGGATCGCGCGGGCCTGGGCCGAGCTGATGCGCCGCCTGGGGTACGAGCGCTACGGGGCGCAGGGCGGCGACTTCGGGTCGGGCATCTCCACCGCGCTCGGCGCGGTGGCGCCCGAACAGGTCGTCGGGGTGCACGTCAACTACCTGCCGACCAGGCCGGACCCGGACGCCGGCATCGAGCTGTCCGAGGAGGACGAGGCCCGTCTGGACAAGGTCAGGCACCTGATGGCGAACCGCCCGCCGTACCAGGCCCTGCAGGCCGCGACCCCGCAGACCATCGGCTACGCGCTGACCGACTCGCCGGTCGGCCAGCTGGCCTGGATCGCCGAGCGCTTCGCCCAGTGGACCGACCCCCGCTCGCCCGTCGACGACGAGCGGATGCTCACCGGCGTCTCGCTGTACTGGCTGACGGCCACCGCGGCCTCCTCGGCGCGGCTGCACCGCGACGCCCGGCGGCGGACCGAGCCGTGCCCGGTACCGGTCGGCGTGGCGGTCTTCGCCCACGACATCACGCAGTCGGTGCGACCGCTGGCCGAGCGGCTGTACGACATCAGGCAGTGGTCGGAGTTCGAGCGCGGCGGCCACTTCGCCGCGATGGAGGTGCCGGACCTGCTCGCCCGGGACGTCCGGGAGTTCTTCCTGGCCCTCCCCGGGAAGGACTGACACCGGCCGCCGCGCCGGGCCCGCGCGCCCTCCGGGGGGCGCCTGTGCGTTTCGCTGTGCCGCGTCCTCCTCCCGCCGCCGCGTCCCGACAGCGGCGCGGGCCCTACCCCTCCTCGTCCAGGGCCGGACCGTGCTCCAGGAGGTGGTGGACGAACGCCGCCGTGCCCTCGGTGAGGGTGGAGAAGTCCGCCGCGACGAGGACGGCGTGCCGCGGCGCCCACGGTTCGTCCAACTCGTACAGGGACGCGGGAGAGACACCGTGGCGCCGGGCCGCCCCCCGCGGCACCACGGCGTACCCCACACCGGTGCAGGCCACGGCGCAGACGGCCCCGAGCGAGGGCAGCCGGACCCGGTAGGCGGGCTCCGTCCCCGCCGCGTGCGCCTGCCGGTCGACGAGGTCCTGCAGAGGGCTCCCCCGCAGGAGGCCGACCACGGGTTCGCGGAGCAGGTCCGCCAGACGGAGCGGCCTCCGGGGCGGGGAGGAGGCCGGGCCGACGGCGACGAGGTCGTCGTCCCACAGCCGGCGGGTCTGGCAGGCCGCGCCCGCGGGCACCGAGGAGACGACCGCGATGTCGGAGAGCCCGTCGAGGACGTGGGCGACGGCCGCCTCGCTGCTCAGCTCGACCAGGGTGACCGCGGTGTTGGGCAGGCGGTTGAGCGTGGCGGCGAGGAACTCGGTGAGGGCGTCGGCGGCGGAGCTGTTGGTCGCCAGCCTGACGCTGTTCTCCAGCCCCCGGGCGCGGGCGGCCATGCCCGCCTCCAGCTCCCGGGCGCCGTCGAGCAGGACCAGGCCCCTCGCTGCCAGGGCCTCGCCGGCCGGGGTCGGCGTCACCCCCCGGTGGCGGCGGTCGAGCAGCCGCAGCCCGTAGTGCCGTTCGAGCGCGGTGATGCGGACACTGGCGGCCGACAGCGATATCCCGCACCGCTGGGCCCCGTCCGTGATGGAACCCGCCTCGATCACCTCCACGAGCAGCGCGAGGTCGCTCAGGTCGGCCACCCCCATCGGTCCTGCCTTCATCTTCTGGGCACCCCTCTTCGTCCGGCCTCAACGCAAGCTCCGGGCCCATGGGCGAGAATCCCCGGGAGCCGCTGCCCCGGGCGGCTCCGGGCGAGCACGGAGGGAGAGGTCCATGGTGGTCACACGGGACGGCCGGTGGCGGTGGCCGCGGCCGGAGGCGCGCCGTCCGGGCGGGCTACGGGCCATGCTAGAGGCGTGGCGGCGGCCGTCGGCCGGGTCCGCGGAAACCGCCTACCGGGAGCAGCTCCACGTGATCGTGTGGCTGTTGGAGGACGGCCGGCCCGAGGAGGCGTCGAGGGTGGCGTGCGAGGGGCCCTGGATGCCCGGCGGAGGGTGGGGCCGCCCCCGCCGCTGAGGGGGCCGGGAGCCGGAGCCGCCCCGGGCCCTCAGCCCCCGGCGGGAACCCGCCCCTGGGCCCCCAGCTGGTGCGAAAGCTCGGCCGCCGCCTCGCGGACGGCCGCGATGACGCCGACCAGGCCCGTGCCCCGGAAGTGCGTGGCCGGGCCGCCCAGGCTCACCGTGGCCGCCAGGTCCCCGGAGGAGTCGAACACGGGGGCGGCCACGGCGCCCACGTCCTGGAGGAAGTCCTCGTCGCTGACGGTGTAGCCCTCGGACGCGATCTTCTTCAGCTCACCCCGCAGGACCCCCGCGTCGGTCAGGGTGTGCGGGGTGTACCTGCGCAGCGGCCGGGACAGCCACCGCTCCCGCAGCGCGGAGGAGTGGGCCAGCATCGTCATCGGCCCCGCCGCCGTGTGGAAGGGCAGCACGCTGCCGACGGTGATCTGCTTGACGGTCAGCGGCCCGGCCCCCTCGACGAGGTCGATGCAGACCGCCCCGTCCTCGGAGGGCACCATCAGGTAGGCGGTGTGGCCGAAGCGCGCGGACAGGTCCCGCAGCAGCGGTGCGGCCTCGTCGCGCAGGTTGAGCTCGGCCAGCGCCACGGACCCCACCGCGAACAGCCTCATGTTGACCTTGTAGGCGCCGTCCGCGCGCTGGCTGACCCAGCCGGCCTGCACCAGCGTGGCCAGGAGGCGGTGCGTGGTGGCCTTGTTCAGGCCGGTCCGCTCCGCCAGCTCACCGAGCGTGAGCGCGGGCCGTTCGTGGGTGAAGCACTCCAGGAGCCGGCAGGCACGGAGCACCGCGTTGACCGTGCCCTTGGAATCAGCGGCCGATTCACCGTCGATCATCGCCACTGAGGAGACCTCCTAGCACGCTCCGTCGTCGATGACAGGGTAACGGCCGGTTCGCGGCGCTCCCGCCACCGTGTGCGGGCCCCGGGTGCGGGGCCTCCCGCCGGTTCAGCGCCCATGGCCGTACTCCGCGCGCATCCGCTTCTTGTCGAACTTGCCCACGCCGGTCTTGGGCACCTCGTCCACCACCACGAACCGGTCGGGCAGCTGCCAGCGCGGGATCTGCGCCCCGAGGAAGCTCCGCAGCTCGTCGGGGTCGAGCGGTTCACCGTCCGTGCTCGAGAGGACGGCGACGGGCCGCTCTCCCCAGACCTCGTCGGGGACCGCGATGACGGCGGTCTCGTTCACCCGCGGGTGGGCGGCCAGCCTGTTCTCCAGGTCGACCGAGGAGATCCACTCCCCTCCGGACTTGACCATGTCCTTGGCCCGGTCCACCAGGGTCACGTATCCCCGGGCGTCGACCGTCACCATGTCCCCCGTGCGCAGCCAGCGGCGCCCGTCGGGGGAAGCGGTGAAGGAGGCGCTGTCGTCCTTCTCCGGGGCGTGGTAGTGGTCGACGACGAAGGGGCCGCTGATCTCCAGCTCCCCCACCGCGGCGCCGTCGCGGGCGGCCTCGCGCCCCTCCGCCGACGAGCGCACGGCCAGGCCCGGCAGGGGTCGGCCCTGCGTGCGCCGGGCGGCCGAACGCACCGCCCCGTCGGGGGTGCACGGTTCCGACGCGACCAGTCCGACCGGCGAGCACTCGGTCATGCCCCAGGCGTGGACGGGCCGGATCCCGAGGCCGGTGAGCGCGTCGAGCAGGCTCTCCGGGGCGGAGGAGCCGCCGATGACGATCCGGTCCATGGTCGCCAGTGCGTCTCCTGGCGCCCGCCCCTCGTGGAGCGCCCTGACCACGGCGGCCCACACGGTGGGGACGCCGGCGGCGAACGTCGCCCGGGAGTCCCGGATGAACCCGGTGAGGCCGAGCGGGTCCAGGTGGCGTCCGGGGAACGCCAGCCCGGCCCCCGCCACCAGGCCGGCGTAGGGCAGGTTCCACGCGTTCGCGTGGAACATCGGCACGACCGGCAGCACCACGTCGTGGTGGCCGATGGCGAACGCGTCGGTCCCGCACAGCGTGAGCGCGTGCAGGTAGACCGACCGGTGGCTGTAGACGACCGCCTTGGGGCGGCCGGTGGTGCCGGACGTGTAGCAGATGCCCACGGCCTCGTTCTCGTCGCGCGGGCGCCACCAGCCCCGCCGCTCGGGGACCGGCCGGGTCTCCAGCCGGTGCACGGCCGCGCCGCCCTGGACGGCGGGGAGGTCGGGGGCCTCCCCCATGACGAGCACGTGCTCGACCGTGTCGGGAAGGTCGACGGCGGACCAGGACTCCCACAGGGCGCCGTCCACGAGCACCGCGCGGTCTCCGGCGTGCGCGAGCGTGTAGGCGACCTCGTCGGCGCCGAGGCGGATGTTCACCGTGTGCATGACCATGCCCGCCCCGGGGATCGCGATGTAGGCGCGCATGTGGTCCAGCGTGTTCCAGGCGTAGGTGGCGACCCGGTCGCCGGGTCGGAGTCCGAGCCCCTCCAGGTCCTCGGCGAGCCCGCGGGCCCCGGCGAAGAGCTCGGCGTAGTCCAGTCCGCGGACTCCTCCGGGTTCCCGACCGGTGACCTCGCGGTCGGCGAAGACCGCCTCGGCCCGCTCGAAGACGTGGTGCAACCCCAGGGGTTCGGTCTGCATCGCGGAGATCATGGAGGCTTCCCCTCTTCGTGGTGGACCGGAATGCGTTCCATTTTTTACTGATCCGGTCGGCATCGCGATCGGAGCAGATCGCCGACACAGACCGTTTCAGCACGTAGATCACTTCCGTGTCTGCTGGGTTACAGACCATAGTGACCCTTGACACAAGATCCTAGCGCTCCCTAGTGTCCTTTTGAAACGCGTTCCGCAATACGAAAGGGGTTGGGATGAGTTCCCGACGACTGCGCGAGCTGATGGGCGAGGGGGTCGTCCACGCGCCCGGCGTGTGGGACGGGCTCACCGCCCGCCTCGCCGAGCAGGCCGGCTTCTCCGCACTGTGCGCCTCGGGCTTCGCGGTCTCCGCGTCCCTCGGCTACCCCGACGCCGAGCTCTACACCATGTCGGAGAACCTGGAGGCCACCCGCCGCATCCGCGAGTCCAGCGGCCTCCCGCTGATCGCCGACATCGACACCGGGTACGGCAACGCCGTCAACGCCGCCCGGACGGCCCGGCGCTTCCGCGACGCGGGGGTCGCCGCGGTCTTCATGGAGGACCAGGAGTCGCCCAAGCGCTGCCCCCTCTGCGTCGGAGACCCAGTGCCGTTGGTCCCGCCGGAGGAGGCGGCCATGAAGGTGCGCGCCGTCAAGGACGCCGTCGGCGACGACGTCCTCGTCATCGCGCGCACCGACGCCCGGGGCGAGGAGGCGCTGCACCGGGCGAAGTCCTACGCCGGGGCCGGGGCCGACATGGTCATGCCGGTCACCAGGACCTTCTCCACCATCGACGAATGGGCCCGGTGCAGGGAGGCCGCCGGCGTCCCCCTCGTGGCCACGCTCACCGCGTCCGCCTGGACCGAGCGCGAGTTCACCCCCCGGGTCCTGGAGGAGGTCGGGGTCGCGATCGCGCTCCTGCCCACCCAGGTCCTGATGGCGGCCACCGGGGCCATGCGACAGGCCCTGGGCCGGCTCGCGGCGGGCGAGCCCCCCGCGGACGTGAGCGCCGACGCCCTGCCGCACCACGAGTTCGTCGACCTGATCGGGTTCGCCGAGGTGGAGGCCGCACAGAAGGCCTACCTGCCCGCGGCCCGGGGAGGAGCCTGACCATGGGCCGCACCATCACCGAGAAGATCCTCGGCCGGACGGCCGAGGGCCCACCGGTCCGCGCCCGCGACAACCGCGCCTTCCGCCCCGACCACATGATCGCCTACGACTTCCCCGGGTACACCGACGTGATGTTCCGCCAGATGCACGACGACTTCGGCATCACGGAGCTGGACGACCCCGAGCGCTACCTGGTCTTCATCGACCACATGCTCACCCGGGGCGACGCCAAGGAGGAGGCGGTCCACCAGGTCACCCGGGACTGGTGCGACTTCTACGGGATCACCCTGCACGAGGCCGAGGGGATCGGCCACCAGGTCGCCGCCGAGCTCGGGTACGCGCTCCCCGGCAGGTTCCTCATCCACTTCGACGGCCACATCAGCGGACTGGGAGCCTTCGGGGCCCTCGGCTGGGGGGTGCGGCGCGACCTCCTGGAGGCGTGGGTCACCGGACGGATCCACCTGGACGTGCCGGAGTCGGTGCGGTTCGAGCTCACCGGCAGCTTCCCCGAGGGGGTGGACAACCGCGACCTGATCCACACCATCATCGCCCGGCTCGGCGCCGACGGCTGCGCCCACCAGGTCATGGAGTTCACCGGGCCCGGAGCGCGCTCCATGAGCATCGACCGCAGACAGGGACTGTGCGGCATGGCGATGTTCACCGGCGCGGTGTCGGCGATCTTCAACCCGGACGAGCTCTCCCTGGACTACGCCCGAAAGGTGTCCGGCACCGTCCCCGAACCGCTGTACAGCGATCCCGACGCGGTCTACGCCGGCGTGCACGAGATCGACCTCTCGGAGCTGGAACCGCAGGTCGTGCTCCCCGGCTCCGCGCGGGGCGCGAACACGAGGGGGGTCTCGGCCCTGAAGGGCACCCCCGTCACCAAGGCGTTCATCGGCTCCTGCGCCAGCGGGAGGCTGGAGGACATCCGCGCCGCCGCGCAGGTGCTGCGGGGCCGCAGGGTCGCCGACGGCGTGCAGCTCAACGTCGTCCCCACCTCGGCCGCGATCCACCGGCGGGCGGAGGAGGAGGGGCTGCTCGACGTCCTGCGCGACGCGGGGGCGGCCGTGGCCACGTCCAGCTGCGACTTCTGCTTCGGCTACCAGAAACCGCTGAAGGCCGGGGAGAACTGCGTGTCCACGGGCGTGCTCAACATCTCCGGGCGCATGGGCGACACGGGCGCCCACATCTACATGGGGTCCGCCTACACCGTCGCCGCCAGCGCCGTGACCGGGGAGATCTCCGACGTACGGGAGGTGACGGGCCCGTGAGTGCGCTGCCCCCGCCCGACACCATCGAGGGCCGTGTCGCCTGGATCTTCGGGGACGACTTCGACATCGACCTCGTCATCGGCGTGGAGAACATCAAGCACTACGACCCCGACGTGCTGCGCAGCGTGTGCATGCGGCACTACGACCCGGCGTTCGCCGACGAGGTGCGCCCCGGCGACGTCGTCGTCGGGGGCCGCAACTTCGGCTACGGGCACCCGCACTACCCGCCGATGGTCGCGCTGCGCAACCTGGGGATCGCGGCCGTCGTCGCCGAGTCCTTCTCCCCCGGCTTCTGGCGCGGGGAGACCTACAACGGCATGCCGCTGCTGACCGTCCCGGGCATCACCCGCGCCGTCCGCCGGTGGGACCGCGTCTCCATCGACTGGCGGCGCCCCGCCGTCCGCCTCGCCCGCCAGGACGCCGAGCTGACCGGGGAACCGCTCAGCGAGCGCGTGGTCAAGGTCATCGAGGCCGGCGGGAGCCTGAACCTGCTCCTCGCCGAGCACCGACGGGCACGCGCCACCGGCTGACCGGCACTCCCGGTCCGCCTCACCGACGGGCGCGAACACCACGCCGGCGCCCCGCCGCCCCGCACGCACGGGGAGGCACCATCCCCCCGAGAGCCCGTGACGGGCGCTCGAGCTCCATCCCCACCAGGAGGTATCGCCTTGTCCTCTGCAGAGAGCGCCGGGAGCTCCCCGGCCGTCGCCGCACCCGGCGCACCCGTGCGCGACCGGCGCACCGCACTGCGGGCCGCGGTCGCCGGCGGGGTGGGAACCCTGATCGAGTACTACGCGTTCAGCGTCTACGGGTTCCTGGCCGTCGTCATCGCCCCGCTGTTCTTCCCCAGTTCCAACCCCGCCACGTCGATCCTGGCCACCCTGGCCGTGTTCGGGTCCGGCTACCTGATGCGGCCGCTCGGCGGGATCTTCTTCGGCCGCCTCGGCGACCGGAGCGGGCGCAAGGTGGCACTGGTGTCCACCGTCGTCAGCATGGGCCTGTGCTGCGCCCTGATGGGCGTACTGCCCACCTACCCGCAGGTCGGCATCACCGCTCCGATCCTGCTGGTGATCGTCCGCATGGCGGAGGGCTTCTCTGCCGGGGGCGAGATCGGCGGATCGGCCACCTACATCGCGGAGTCCTCGCCGTCCGGGCTGCGCGGCTTCTTCGGGGCCTTCACCCCGACCGGGTCCACCCTGGGCTTCGCGGTCGCGGCGGCCGTGGCCGGGATCGTCGTCGGGCTCCTCTCCCCCGATCAGATGTCGGCCTGGGGATGGCGCGTCCCGTTCCTGCTGTGTATCCCGCTGACCCTCCTGTGCCTGTGGGCGCGGCTCAAGCTGGAGGACACCCCCGACTTCAGGGAGATGGAGGCCCGGTCGGAGGTGACCCGCAGCCCCTTCGTCGACGTGCTGCGGAGCAACTCGGGATCGGTCCTCAAGGTCATCGGCCTGGCCGTCGCCACCAATGGCACGGGGTACATCGGGCTGACCTACATGAACGTCTACCTGATCAACGACCTGGGCTACGACTCCCAGCACGTGTACTGGCTCTCGGCTGCGATCATCGGCCTGGCCTGCCTGTGCATGCCGTTCATGGGCATGCTCACCGACCGCTTCGGGCGCCTGACCGTGCTCACCACGGGGTGCGTCGGGTACGTCCTGCTGGCCTACCCCATCCTGCTGGCCATGTCCGAGGCCTCGGGGCTCCTGGTCGTGGGGCTGGTGTACCTGGTGTTCATGATCCTCAACGCGGCACTGCAGGTCCCCGCGTTCCCCCTGTTCACCGAGCTCTTCCCGCGGGCGGTCCGCTACACCGGCGTCTCCCTCGGCTTCAACATCGGGACCATCGTCGCCGGCGGGACGGCCCCCTACATCGCGGCCCAACTGGTCGCGTCCACGGGCAACCCGGTCTCCCCGGCCTACTGGGTGATGGGGGTGGCGGTGGTCGGCCTGCTCACCGCGCTGACCCTGCGCTCCACCCGCTCGGGCGAGCTCCCCGGCTGAGGCCCTCTCCGGTCCGGCCGGCCGCGCTGTAGCGGAGCCCCTGCACGACGAGGCGTCGCGCGGGGGCTCCGCCGCTCCCGGGCCGGGCGCGAACGGGGCCGGACGGCTCGCGGTCCCACCCCTCCGCACGGGCGGGACCGCGCTCATGCGCCGGCCGGGTCCTCCGGCGCCGGGACGGCCCCTTCCGTCACGGAGACCAGCTCCTCCCAGAGCCGCCGCCACGGTTCGACGGGGAAGTGGGAGTCCATCCTCGCCCTGTTCCGCCGCATGCCCTCGGCGAACCGGGGCTCGCCGCCCACCCGGGCGCGCATGAGCCCGAGCATCTCCTCGGCGGTCCTCCTCAGGTCGCCGTCCCGGTGCAGGCGGGCGCACAGGAACGCGTCGCCGTAGATGTCGGAGAAGGCGTGGAAGTCCCCGACCGCGCTGGGCAGGCCCGCGACGGTGGCGAGCGCGGGCCCCAGCCCCACGCTCTCCACGTCCGGGCGGTTGGGTGTGAACAGCACCCCGCCGCCCGTGGCGGCGCTCACGCGCAGGAGGTCGACCTCGTCGAGGCGCCAGCGAAGGTCCGTCCCCCGGTGGCTCTGCAGCGGCACCCCGTCCAGGAACCTCACGTGGTCCAGCACCCCTTCCTGCGAGGCCTCGTCGAGCACCTCCTTGGTGTAGTCCGGATCCTCGCCGAGGTCCCCGAAGACCAGGAGAAGGGGTTCGGGACGCCCCTGTTCCCGGCTCACCTGCCGCATGCGGGAGAAGAGCCGGACCGAGATCTCCACACCCTTGACCCTGAAGACGCGGACGGGGACCAGCAGCAGGGGCTGGTCGGGCGCGGCGCCGATCTGCTCCAAGAACTCCGTGTGCCGGTCCTCCAGCCCCTCGGGGGGAGCCTCGGGCAGCACGTTGGGGACCGTGACCGGCTCCAGCGGGGTGGGGTACCCGCGGGCCTCGGCACGCAGTGCCTCCGAGACCACCGCCCAGCGGTGCGCGGGGTGCCTGCCCGGCAGTGGGGTGAACTCGTTGGGGGCCGGGGGGTAGACCCGTTCGTCGCCCTCGTGCACGGCGTAGCTGCCGAACAGGTCGTGGTCCCAGAAGAGGACTCCGCCGGGGCGCCCGCCGCCCCAGCGCTCCTCCGCGGCGCGGTGGAGGGCCAGGGTCACCGGGACCGCGTCGGAGAGGGTCATGTTGACCGCCACCACCCAGTCCACGTCGTGCTCGTGGAGCCACTCCGAGAAGTAGGCCCGGTAGGGGCCGGCCAGGGCCTCGACGCGCCGGTGCAGGCGTGCCCTCTCCCCGGGGCCGAGGGCGTCCGCCCGGGCGACCTGCCGCCGCACGTCGAGGAGTTCCCCCGCCAGGTCCGGTCCCGCGCAGGGCCGGGCCCGGCTCACCCGGAGCCAGGGCGGATAGCAGTCCGCTCCGGCGCCGTCGGGGAAGAAGGCCGGCTTGTCGGGGCGCCACGAGTAGCCGAGGTCGGCCGGGACCGGCTCGTGCGGGTCCGGTCGCCCGTGGAAGCGGGTCACGACGTTGCGGAAGACGGTGAGCAGGCCGCTGACGGGGAGCCCGTCTCCGCAGACCAGTGCGATCTTGACCAACGTCCCGCCTTTCCCAGGGTGTCCCCCGAGACCTACCACACCGCATGGCCGCCGCGTGGCCGAAACGGTCCGATCGCCGCCGGGGCGGTGTCCGGTACCAGCGGTGGTGACGGGTTTTCCGGGCGACCGGGGACGGTACCGCACCGGCGGCCGGGCCCGCCCGGGGAGTCCCCGGACGGGCCCGGTGGCGCCGACGGGCTTGGGGTCAGCAGCGGTAGGTGGTGCCGTTGGCGGCCCTGCCCCAGTTGCAGGAGCTGATGGATCCGCTCGAGGAGTTGTTGTCCGCGCTTCCGGGCCTCTTCAGGCGCAGGTCGGGGCTGCGGCCGGTGGCGTCGTTGGGCAGCACGTGGCGGGCGTAGCCGCGGTAGACCTGGTGGTTGCCGCTCGCGTCGCGGCGGTTGGTACCGCTGCCGGTGCGCACGTAGGCCACCGCTCCCGCAGGGAGGTTGTAGGAGGGCAGGACCCGGCCGTAGGTGTTGCTGGTGATGTCGGGGACGTACCCCCTCAGGTTCACCGTCTTGGTGCTGGTGTTCTTGATGACGAAGTACTCGCCGTTCAGGTTGCTCTTGGTGTCCGTGCCCGCCGAGTTGGCGCGCACATGGGTCACCGTCAGCGCCCCGGTCGAGGAGGCGGCCTGCGCGGGGGCCGACAGCAGGGACAGGGCGGCGACGGCTGCCGCGGCGACGGCGGTGACGCGCGAGGCGGGTCGTGGCATGGGCGCTCCAGGGGTGAGTGCTTGTCGGAAGCGTCATCCTGGCAGGCCACCGAACCTGGATGAGATGTTTTCGCAGGCTATGGCCAGGTTTGGCCAGCATGTACACCTACCCGGCCGTACGGCGTCGCGGAGGGGCGTCGCCGCGCGTCGGGCCGCGCCGCCGGTCCCGTCCGGCGGCGTCCGGGAGGAACGCCGCGGTCCCCTTCAGCCCACCCTCTCCACCCGGGTCGCACCGGCGGTGAGAGGGGCGCCGTCCTGGCCCCGGGGGCGGAGCTCGGCGAGCGGACGCCCCTCGGCGTCGGTGAGGCGCGAACGGGGCTCGCCGTCGGCGAAGGCGTGGCGCTCCCCCCACTGCCTCAGCGCCACCACGACGGTGAACAGGTCCCTTCCGGCCCCGGTCAGCTCGTAGACGTGTCGTCCGCCGCTGGGACTGGTGACCAGGACGCCGTGGTCGACGAGCTTGCGGAGCCGGTCGCTGAGGATGTTGCGGGCGATGCCGAGCCGCCGGCGGAACTCGGTGAAGGACGCCGGGCCCTCCATCGCGTCGCGGACGATGAGCAGGCTCCACCGGTCGCCGACGAGGTCGACCGTTCGGGCGACCGGGCACGTGGGATCGGTCCAGCCACGGCCGGTTTCCGCCTCCGCCATGGAAGCCCTCCTTTGCTGGTTGCACTTTGAAACCATTATGCCCTAGCCTCCAATGGTTGCATTTTGAAACCAAAGAAGTGGGGCGGTGACAGGGGTGACGAGTGCTCAGCGCATCGTCCTGGCGGTGGTGTGCGCCGTGGCGGTGTCCACCGTGTACGCGATCCAACCGGTCCTGGAAGCCGCGGGCGCCGACCTGGGGATGGCGCCCGCGTCACTCGGGCAGCTGGCCGCCGCAGGCCAGCTCGGCTACTTCGCGGGCCTGATCCTGCTGGTCCCCCTCGGCGACGTGGTGGACCGGCGGCGGCTCCTCACCCGGCTCCTGGCGCTCGTCGCCGCGGGCGCCGGGACCACGGCCCTCGCCCCCAACGGCGCGGTGGCGACGGCGGGGCTGGCGACCGCCGGCTTCTTCGCGGTCGTGGTCCAGGTCGCCGTGGCCCATGTCGCCTCCGTCTCCGCGCCCGGCGAGCGGGGACGCAACATCGGCGCGGTCACGTCGGGGGTGGTGGTCGGCATCCTCGGGGTCCGCGTCCTGGCGGGCGCACTGGGCGACACGGTGGGCTGGCGCGCCGTCTACCTCGTGCTCGCGCTGCTGTGCGCCGTGCTCGCCGCGGCCGTGCACGCGGGCCTCCACCCGGATCCCCGCACCTCCCGCGAGCCGTACGCGCGGGCGGTCGGCACGATGGCGCGGCTGGCCGTCACCGACCGCCTGCTCCTCGGCCGGGGCCTCATCGCCTTCTTCCTCTTCGCGTCCTTCGGCACCCTCTGGAGCGGGCTCGCCCTCCCGCTCGGCGCCGAACCGTGGTCGTTCGGCACCACCGAGATCGGCCTCTTCGGGCTGGCGGGCCTCGCCGGGGCCCTCGGGGCCTCCCGGGCGGGAAGGTGGGCCGACGGCGGCCGCGCCCAGCCGATCAGCGGGTGGTCCCTCGTGCTGCTGGTCGCCTCCTGGGCGCTCATCGCCCGGACGGAGCCGACCCTGTGGCCCCTCGTCGCCGGGATCGTCCTGCTGGACTTCGCCGTCCAGGCCGTCCACGTCGGCAACCAGCACCTGCTGACCTCGGCGCACGCGGACCGCGCCAGTGGCGTCATCGGCGCCTACATGGCCTTCTACTCCCTGGGTTCCGCCCTGGGAGCCGTCACCTCCGCCTGGGCGTACACCACCTGGGGCTGGTGGGCCTCCTGCCTGTTCGGCGCCTCCTACGCCCTGGCCGGCCTCCTCGCGTGGGCACACGCGAGGCCCGGCGCGACCGCGCGACCCGGCGGTGCGGCCCGCCGGGCACGGGGATGACGCGGCCGACCGCGCCCGGCCGCGTTCGCGCGAGCGGCCGCCTGCGGCTCCGGGCCGGGCTCAGCCCTCGCGCAGGCGGGCCAGCGCGGGGATCATCCGCTCGCCGATGTCGTCGGGGCCGGGGAACACGCGGGTGACGGACCGCTGGTGCGCGAGCCCGTGCAGGCCGAGCCACAGCGCGTACGTGTCGGCGCCGGGGTCGGTACTCGTGGAGAGCCCGGCGTCGGCGCACGCGGCCAGGACCCCGGACAGGATCCGCAGGCTGGAGTCGCCGAGCGCCACGAGGTCCTCCTCGGTGACCGCGGTGTCGGCGAGCGTGGGCATCCACAGGCCGCCGAACATGGTGCGGTACCGCTCGGGGTGCGTGCGGGCGAAGTCCAGGTAGGCGTGGCACACGGCGTACAGGCGCGCCCGGGGGTCCTCCCCCGCCTGCTCCAGTGCCGTGCGCAGCGCCGCTTCGAGCTCGTCGAAGGCCCGCCGGACCACGGCCAGCATGATGGAGGGCTGGTCGGAGAAGTGCGGGTAGATGGAGGGCGCGGCGATCCCGACCCGGCGCGCGATGGAGCGCAGGGTGATGGTGCGCTCGTCGCCGGTCTCGTCGAGCAGGGCGACCGCCGCGTCGACGATGTCCTCGCGCAGGCGTCCGCCCTGGCCGCGGCGGTTGCGGGTGCGCGGAGCCGAGGTGTCCTTCGTGACCTTCATGGCGTCACCTTACAGCTGCGAGTTTTTCCGGTGGTGACCTTGCACCACCATGATTACATGCGTAAGGTTACAGTCGTTACCCAACATGTTCCGGAGGAGCCCGCATGAACCCCGCCAGAGACGCCACCGTCACCGCCACCCAGATCCTCCTGCCGGGCAAGGTGGAGCCCGCCGGCCTGCGGGTGCGCACGCAGCAGCTGGCCGCTCCGGGATCCGGCCGGGTCCTGCTCCGCATGGAGGCGACCGGGGTGTCGTTCGCCGAGCAGCAGATGCGCCGGGGCAAGTACTTCGACCAGCCCCCGTTCCCGTTCGTGCCCGGCTACGACGTCGTCGGCACCGTCACCGACGTCGGGCCCGGCGTGGACGCCGCACTCCTCGGAGGCAGGTTCGCCGCCGTCACGAAGACCGGCGCCTGGACCAGCCACCTGCACCTCGACGCCCGCGACCTCGTCCCCGTGCCGCAGGACGCGGACCCCGCGGCCGTCGAGACACTGCTCGTCAACGGCATCACCGCGTGGCAGATGCTGCACCGCACGGCCGCCGTGCCGCGCGGCGGCACGGTCGTCGTCCTCGGCGCCAACGGCGGGGTCGGCACCACGCTGCTCCAGCTCGCCCGGCACTCCGGGATCACCGTGATCGGCACCGCCGCGCAGCGCCACCACGAGGCCGTGCGCGAGCTCGGCGCCACCCCCGTCGACTCCCACGACGAGGGCATGTACGACAGGATCCGTTCCCTGGCGCCCCACGGCGTGGACGCGGTGTTCGACCACGTCGGCGGCGAGGGCGTCGTCCGGTCCTGGCACCTGCTGCGGCGCGGCGGCACCCTCGTCTCCTACGGGACCGCCGCGACCAAGGACGTCGAGGGCGGCTCCCGGCTGCCCGTGCTCAAGCTCTTCGGCCGCCTCGGCGTGTGGAACGCGCTGCCCAACGGCCGCAGCGCCGGCTTCTACAACTTCTGGGCCGGGAGCCGCCGCGCCGACGCCTTCCGCGCCCGGCTGCGCGAGGACCTGGCCCAGGTGCTCGGCCTGCTCACCGAAGGCGTCCTGACGCCGCAGGTCGGCGCCCGCATCCCCCTCTCGGACGCCGCGGCGGCGCTGGCCCTCGCCGAGTCCCGCACCGTCATCGGCAAGGTCGTGCTCGTCCCCGACGCGTAGGGGCCGCGGCCCTCCGCCCGGAAGGGGCCGTCGAGGCAGGGGCGCGGGCACCGGCCGGAGTCCGGGAGGACATGTCGTCCAGGGGCACGGCAGGGCCTCCCACGTCCCGGGGGCCGCCGCCCACCGCGGACGGACGGTGGGAACCCGTCCCCTCCACAGGAGGACGGGGGACCCGCCGTGCGACCACGCGGACGAGGGGCGCCGTGCGCGGCGTAGCGGTCCAGCCACCCTGCGACGGACGCCCCGTGCGGGAAGCCCCCGGTGCCGAGCGCCGCCGGGGCCGCTCCGGCCGCCGAAACCTGTGGCGCCGCCGCCCGCCGTGCGGCAGACTCCCGGCATGATCGTCGTGCATCCCGTGGTGGAACTCCACTTCCGCGGCGGATTCTCGCTGTGGCCCGTCGGCAAACCCACCACCTTCGACTTCCTGCGGCTGCACGGCGGGATGTCCCCCGTCGACATCGGTACGGCGGTGATGCTCATCGTCGCCTGCAACGACGTCGAAGGGGTGTTCCCCGGGGAGGATCCTCCGCGCCCTGCGGAACCGCTCGACCGCTTCCTCCACCCCCTGTTCACGACGGACAAGCTCTTCGTGGCAGGCGGAATGCGCATCACCGACACCACGACCGGCGCCGCCCTGCTGCCCGGCTGCTGCAGCGACCTCAACGAGTGGCGTGACTGGCTCGACTACCTCGACGAACGCAGTCTTCGGCTCGACCTCGGCCACGACCCCTTCCCGCTCGTCGAGGTCTCGGGAGGAACCGTGCGCCTGACTCCCGACCAGGAACAGCCGGGCAGCCCGGTCATCGAGACCTCCGCCCCCGGGCTCCGCCGGCTGGTGGCCGGCGCCGAGGACGACCTGACCGGTTTCCTGCGGTCGGCCGGGGTGTGGGCCGAGCAGTACCTCCCCGGGCGTTCTGCGCGACTCACCGCCGCTCTCGGCCGGGCCCTGGACGTGGTTCCTCCTCAGGCGTCGTGACCCTCCCCGCGCTCCCGCCTGTCGCACGCCGTCCTCCCGTATGTCCGCGACACCGGCCCGCCCGGGACGGCCGCGGCGGCGCGGAGAGGGCCGGGCCCGCCGGGGCCGCCGTTTTCCGTGCCCCCCGCCGGGGCAGGAGCCCCGTATGGAAGACGACCCGCCGAACGAACGCCCTTCCGCCCCGGAGGTCTCGGTGACCGCCTGCCCGGACGGACCGCTGCTGCTGCGCGGCCCCTTCCGGCTGCTGGACGCGGAGGGGGACCCCATCCCCAAGGGCCGCCGGACGGTGGCGCTGTGCCGCTGCGGTGCGTCATCCATCCGCCCCTTCTGCGACGGCACGCACAAGGAGATCGGGTTCACCGCCCCCGGCGGGGCGGAGGGAGAGCGTGCCCGCCCGGCTCCGCCTGAGCAGACGGGGTGAGTGGGCGGCGGCGGTGAGCCTCGAACCCGCGTAGGGAACGCCTCTCCCCGTCAGCCAGGCGGCGAACGAGGGCCACGCGCACACCGCCCGTTCGAGGACCCACAACGGCGCGCCCAGCGAGGCGCGCACCGGGAAGACGTCGCCTCCCCCCGCCCTCCTCCTGCCCGCTTCGGCGAGCAGGACGACGGCCCCGGCCCCGGCCGCCACGAGCCCGGGTGAGCGCAGGGCGGCGACACCCGCGAGGGGCAGCAGTGACAGGAAGAGCACCATGCGCGCGGGCTGGGCCGTGTCGTCGTACGCCTGGCGCGGCCTCTGCGACCAGAAACGGGACGCCCGGGGCGGCAGGCGGCGGACGTACAGGCCGGTCGCCAGTACCTCGGTCCCTCCCGCGGCCCGGACCGTGCGCACCAGTTCGAGGTTCTCGAAGAGCGTGTTCCCGTCGTAGCCGCCGATGCCCAGCAGCGCCGACCGCCGCAACCCGAAGGTCCCCGGATAGTCCTGGCCCACGGACCTGTTCAGCAGGGTGCGCCCGGTGTCCCACACGGCGTGCCAGGGCGCCGGGTCGAAGTAGTTCTGGGGCCTGACCAGGTGGGCGCCGTCCAGCAGCCGGGAGACGTGCCCCAGCGAGGGCTCGTCGTACCTCACGTCGTCGTCCGCGATCACGACCTTCTCGCGGGTCGCCGCCGTCACACCGGTGCGGATACCCGCCACCTTGCCGTTCGCGCACACGGCGGCCCGGTCCGGGGGGATGTGGCGTACCCCCGTTCCGCGCCAGAGTTCTGCGTGCCCGTCGAAGAGGGCCTTCGGAGAACCGTCGACGACGATCACCTCGTGGACCACGCCCGCGAGGAACCGCAGGTAGGCGGTCATGTCCTCCGCCTCCCCGTCGTCCTCCCACTTCAGCGGGACGACCACGCTGAGTTCGGCCGGGGTACTCATGTGGCCGCGGCCGCCCGGGCGTCCGCCGACGACAGCGACGACTCCCCCTCCTGCCAGCGGCCCAGGACGTGCTCCGCCCACAGGCGGTCCAGGGTCAGGCAGGCCGCGGCGCCGAACAGCACGTCGGGCACCAGGTCGGGGTGGTCCGCCGCGAAGGAGCCGCACATGTCGCGGGCGGCGATCTGCTCGTGCGCGGCATCGGCCTCCACGTGCTCGTCGAAGTAGCGGCGCACCTGGACCGCCACGCCCAGCCGCTGCAGTCCCAGGGAGAGGTCGCGGTTGGGACCGGTCGAGGTCATCTCGAAGGCCGCCAGATGCCCCAGGAGCGCTCCGCGCAGGCGCCGGTGGAGGCCGAGGAGCGACATCGTGTTGTTCAGGGCCAGTGTCACCGCCGGGACCGACTCCAGGTAGGCGCCGTAGGCGGTGTCCAGGCCGAGGCCGCGCATGGTGTTCCGGAAGAGCTCGGAGTGCATTCTCCCGGCCTCCCCCTGCCCGTACTCGTCGGCCTGGATCTCGATGAGGGCGGCCTTGGCCCTGCCCTGTACGCGCGGGATCGCCCAGGTGTGGGGGTCGGCCTCGCGCAGGTGGTAAAGGGAGCGGTGCTTGACGAACTCCCGGTACTGCCCGAAGGTGGCGTGCCGCCGCATGAAGGCCGACAGGGGCGGCCCTCCGGCGGCACGGGTCATCCCCGTGAGCCTGGTCGGCACCTCGCACGGCAGCGTGTCCTCCTGCCCCTGCCACCCGTGGCCCGGGGTGGCCTCGCGCAGGGCGCGCTCCAGCTCGCCCTCCAGCTCCGCGCGCAGGGCGAGCAGTGCGGGGTTCCACTCCCACGTGCCGTCCACCCCCTCCAGATCCGAGTAGTGGAGCTGGTAGCAGGTGAACAGGGACAGTTGCAGGTCCTCGTCCTGGAGCGGGTCGGCGACCGCCGGCACGCCTCGGGGAAGCGTCGCCTCCCCCTCCAGGGGCGGACGGGTCAGGGAGAGGAGCAGTCGCTCACTCAGCGGGCCTCGGGGCTCGGGGCGGATCATGGGCGGCCTTTCATGGTTGGGGAGCGCTCTTCGCGGGGTCGGCGTCCGGGACGGCCGGGGCCGGGCCGGGTACGTGCCGTGAGGCGCCGGCCGGCCGCGCGGGGGTGTGGACACCTGTCCCGCTGACGGCGCGGCGGTGTCCACACCCCTCTCCGGAGTCTCACTCCAGGAGGTCCGGAGCCTCGGGCTCGGCTTCGCACTGGAGGTGCCCGGTGTGTCGGAACATGCTCTGACCCGCCTCTTCGTCACCGTTCCGCCCAGGAACGTGCGACCCCACTACCCGGGGTCCGCGGATCGGACACCCCTGCCTGCACGGTTGCCGTTCCCGGCCTCCCCGGCAGGCGCGGACGGGTGCTCCCGGGCGAAGGACCCCGCCCGGAATCCGCACCCGTGCCGCCGTGGTCCCGATCCGTCTCCTCAGGGGGCGGCGGGGCGCCCGGCCGCGCGAGGACACCCCGGTCAGCGCCTCCACCAGGTAGAACTCCACGCGGACGGGAACGGTGGTGGTGTGGAGAAGGTTTCGAGGAACCGACAACCGAGGAGCACCCATGCGAGCCGTCGTCATGCACGGTCCCGGGGACGTCCGGGTCGAGGACGTCGCGGACCCCGCGATCATCGAACCGACCGATGCCGTCATCCGCGTCACCGCCACCTGTGTCTGCGGGTCCGACCTGTGGCCCTACCGCGGCATCGAACAGCAGGACGGCCCCGCGCGGATGGGCCACGAGTACATCGGCGTCGTCGAGCAGGTCGGATCCGGTGTCCGCTACGTCGGGGCGGGCGACCTCGTCGTGGGCTCCTTCGTGGCCTGCGACAACACCTGCGAGATCTGCCGGTCCGGCTTCCAGTCCCGCTGCGTCCACCAGGTCATGATGGGCGCGATCGGCACGCAGGCCGAGTACGCCCGCATCCCCCTCGCCGACGGCACCCTCGTCAAGGTGCCCGGCGAGCCGACCCCCGAGCAGGCCCGCAGCCTCCTGGCCGCCTCCGACGTTCTCGGCACCGGCTGGTTCGGAGCGGTCGCCGCGGACGCCGGGCTCGGCAAGTCGGTCGCCGTGGTCGGCGACGGCGCGGTCGGGCTGCTCGCGGTCATGGCCGCCGAGCGCCTCGGTTCGGAGCGGATCATCGCCATGTCCCGCCACCCCGACCGGCAGGCGCTCGCCCGGCGGTTCGGCGCCACCGACATCGTCGAGGAGCGCGGCGCCGAGGGCGTCGCGAGGATCAGGGAGCTCACCGACGGGTACGGCGCGCACTCCACCGTCGAGGCCGTCGGCACCCAGGAGTCCATGGCGCAGGCCATCGGCGCCACCCGCCCCGGCGGGCACGTCGGCTACGTGGGCGTCTCGCACGGGGTCGAACTGGACGGCCTGGAGCTCTTCTTCGCCACGGTGAGCCTCCTCGGCGGCCCGGCCCCCGTGCGCCGGTTCCTGCCGGAGCTCGTCGACCTCATCATGAGCGGCCGGATCGACCCCGGCGTGGTCTTCGACCTCACCCTCCCGCTCGAGGAGGCCGCCGAGGGCTACCGAGCGATGGACGAGCGCCGCGCCACCAAGGCGCTCCTCACGCCCTGACGGCCTGCCCGAGGGTCCTCCCGCCGCCGGGCCGGGCGCCGCGCCGCCGCGCCGCCCGTCCGCCCCGACATCCGCGAGGGGCTTCCGCCGACACACACGGCCTGCCCGCACGACACGGACATGCGGCCGCGCGTGCCGGGTTCACCACCGGCGCCGATGCCACCGGGGGAACCGCGGGAGAGGCCGGGGCCTCCGGGACGTGGAAGGGGTCGGAGAACCCCTCCCTCAGCGCCCGCGACGGCTCTCGGCATCCGCGCCGGCGGCGCCGCGGTCCCGGCCGTCCTCGTCGGTGGCGGCCAGGGTGCCCAGCAGGGCGAGGGCGTCGGCCGAGGGGGTGCCCGGCTCGACGGTGTAGGTGACGATCCACAACCTGTCCTGCCCGGTCGGCTCGAACACGTCGAAGTCGACCTCGACGGGGCCGACGTCGGGGTGGCGGAAGGACTTGGTGCCGGTGCGGTGGCTGTGGACGTTGTGGCGGGCCCAGTCCCCGGCGAAGTGGCTGCTGTGCGCCGACAGCTCCCCGATCAGCGCGGTCAGCTCCCTGTCGAGGGGGTTGCGGCCGGCTTCCAGGCGCATCGTCGCCGCGGTGGTGTGGCGGGCCAGTGGCCAGTCGGCGTAGTAGTCGCGGGCGCGGGGGTCCAGGAAGATGAACCGCGCCATGTTGGGCGGCCGCTGGTCGGTGTCGAAGTGCGGCGCGTACAGGGCCCGGCCCAGCCGGTTGGCGGCCACCAGGTCCTGGCGGGCGTTGTGGACGATGGCCGGGGTGTCCATCGCGTCCAGCATCCGCTGCACCGAGGCCCGCACCCCGCCGGGGGGAGGCGAGGCGGCGCGGGCACGGCTTCCGGACGCGGCGCGGGCGAGGTCGAACAGGTGGGCCCGTTCGACCTCGTCCAGCATCAGCGCCCGGGCGATCGCGTCCAGGACGCCCTCGGAGGCGCCGCCGATGTTGCCGCGCTCCAGGCGGGTGTAGTAGTCGAGGCTGACGTCGGCGAGCATCGCGACCTCCTCGCGGCGCAGCCCCGGCACCCGGCGGTCGCTCCCGTAGGCGGGGATCCCGGCCTGTTCCGGTGTCACGCGGGCGCGCCTGCTGACCAGGAACTCGCGGACGGTGTTCTTGTCCATGCCCCCAGGCTAGGCGGAGCGTCCGCGGGGTGGCAGGCCCTGGCGGACCCCCTCACCGCAGGGTGCGGCAGGGCCTGCCCCCGCGGCCGTTCCCCGGGGCGTCCGGCGGCTCCCCCGGTCCGGGGTCAGGACCCGCCCAGGGTGGAGGTGTCGATGACGAACCGGTACCGCACGTCCGAGGCCAGTACCCGCTCCCAGGCGTCGTTGACCTCGTCGGCGGCGATGACCTCGACCTCCGGGGCGATGCCGTGCTCGGCGCAGAAGTCCAGCATCTCCTGCGTCTGGGCGATGCCGCCGATCTTCGACCCGGCGAAGGAGCGGCGGTTCTCGAACAGCGTGAACAGGGTCACCGACACCGGCTCGGGCGGGGCTCCCACGCTCACGATCGTGCCGTCCAGCGCCAGCAGGTTCAGGTAGGCGTCCAGGTCGATGGGCGCGCTGACGGTGTTGACGATCAGGTCGAAGGCGCCGGCCAGCTGCTCGAAGGTGGCCGGGTCCGCGGTGGCGTGGTAGTGGTCGGCGCCGAACCGCAGCCCGTCCTCGCGCTTCTTCAGGCTCTGGGAGAGCACCGTCACCTCGGCGCCCAGGGCGTGGGCGATCTTGACGGCCATGTGCCCCAGGCCGCCCAGTCCCACCACGGCGACCTTCGTGCCGGGTCCGGCGTTCCAGTTGCGCAGCGGCGAGTAGGTGGTGATCCCCGCGCACAGCAGCGGGGCGGCCTTCTCGAAGGGGATCGTGTCGGGGATGCGCAGGACGAAGTGCTCGTCGACCACGATGCCGGTCGAGTAGCCGCCCTGGGTGGTGGTGCCGTCCCGGTCGGTGCCGTTGTAGGTGTCGGTGAACCCGCGCAGGCAGTACTGCTCGGCCCCCGCCAGGCAGTTGGCGCACTCGCGGCAGGAGTCCACCATGCACCCCACGCCGACCCGGTCGCCGACCTTGTGGGCGGTGACCTCCTCGCCGACCCGGGCGACCACGCCGGCGATCTCGTGCCCGACGGTCAGCGGGTAGGGGACCTCGCCCCAGTCGCCGCGGACGGTGTGGATGTCGGAGTGGCAGACCCCGGCGTAGGCGATGTCGATCAGGACGTCCTTGGGGCCGACCTCGCGGCGCTCGACCGTACCCGGTGTCAGGGGCGCGGTCGGCGAGGTGGCCGTGTAGGCGGCAACGGTGGGCATGCTTCTCCTCAGCGGTGTTCTTCGGAACGGCCTCGCCGACGCCCGGGGCGCGGCGGAGTCGCCGCACGCGGGCGGGGCGAGGCGGGGGCCGTGACTTCCGGCCTCCTGTCGCAGTGAAACATCCGCGGGAACCCGGGTGGGAGGCCCTGCCAGAACCCGTCACCGCCGCGCGGAGTCCCGTGGCCCGTGCCTCCTTTCCGCGGGGCCGGTCCGCACGGAGGAGGGCCGCCACCCCTGCGGGTGACGGCCCTCCGGGTGGAGCCCCGTTACCGGCGCCCCACCACCTCGAACTCGATGGTGTCGGTGAACTCGCGGCCGTAGGAGTCGGTCGCGGTCACCTCGGCGGTGTGCTCACCGGTGCGCAGGTTCCTGGGGAGGTCGAACCGCCACAGGTGCATCGTCCGGTCGGCGAGGCTGCCGCCGTGGACCAGCTGCTGCGAGATCGCGTACGGGTCGGAGTACTCGACGCCGACGTTGACGTCCTCGCCCTCCATCTGCTGGGTACGCGTGGCCTCCCTGGTCCGCCCGCCGTCGATGCTCACCTCGACCGTCGAGCCGGTGGAGCCGAAGAAGAAGTTGGTCGTCAGCCAGCTCCCGCCTGCCAGGTCGGAGCGGTCGACCACCAGGGGCTCGTCCAGTTCGGGGGCCTCGCCCACGGGGTCGGCGTTCCACTCCTGGCGCTCCGCGAACCACTCGCGGTAGGTCGGGCTGTTGATGCCCAGCTGCGTCTGCACGTCGTCGGACTCACCGGTGACGGTGTAGCGCTCCTGGAACTCGTTGCCCTCGATGTCCAGCGTCACCAGTCCGGGGCGGCCGCCGTCGCGGCCGATCGCCGTCGGGTAGCCCTCCTCGCCGACCTCGCCGGAGTACCAGTCGCCCGAGATCGCGCCGGCGGTGATGTGCGGGAACGGCAGTCCCTCGACACCGAAGAGGGTGCGCCACCCCTCGACGTCGTCACCGGTCTTGAGGTTCTCGATGCTGTGGCTGTGGCCGGACAGCGCCACGGCCCTGCGCCCCTCCAGCAGTTCGTGCACGCGGCGGACCTGGTCGACCTGGTGCACCGGGGAGCTCTCGTCGGCGTAGTTGAGCAGGCCGATGTGGCCGGCGACCACGACGAGCTTGTCGCGGTCGACGTGCGCCAGGTCCTGTTCGAGCCATGCGAGCTGGTCGTCGTCGATGCGGCCGTTGTACGCCGGGCGGCCCTCCGGGTCCGCGCAGTGCTCGGCGATGCCCGCGGGGCTGTCCTCGGCCGCGGTGCACGGGTAGTCGACGGTGTTCAGCGCGACGACGTGCACGTCGCCGACGTCGTAGGAGTAGTACTCCGGCGCCAGCTGGGCGCGGAAGGTGTCGAAGGAGTGCTCGGAGTTCGGCGCGTCGAAGTCGAGGTCGTGGTTGCCCGGCAGGAAGCGGGCCGGACCGTTGGTCTCGGCGACCAGGTCCTTGACGGCGGGGTAGAGCGACAGGTCGTCGCCCACGACGTCGCCGACGAACAGGGTGCCGCAGCCGGCGTAGTCGTCGCGCTCGGCCAGGTCCCTGATGGCGCCGGCGCGCGCGTACTCGACCTCCTGCTCGTCGTAGGTCTGCAGGTCTCCGGCGATGACGCAGCTCTGGTCCGAGTCGCCGGTCTCCCCGCTCTCCACGACCGGGAAGTTGATCGCGGACGGCAGCGGTCCGGTGGGCTCGATGCCGCCGTAGCGCAGCTCCGGGGACCCCTCGGGCAGGTGGTTGTAGTGGAACTGCGGGATGTTGTGCTCGTCCATCGGCACCTGGTAGCCCGAGGGCTGCGTGATCGACACCGTCATGTTGTCGAACGCGGGCAGCTCGTAGCGGCCCCGCCGGTCGGTGCGGACCACGTCGCGGCCGTTGGTGACCACGACGCCGGCCAGGCCGTCCTCGCCGCGGTCGCTGACGCTGTTGCGGTCGGCGTCGACGAACACCCGGCCCGTCAGCACCGAGTCGTCGGCGGGCTGCGACCGGACGACCTCGATCCCGCCGCGGTAGGCGGCGTCGTCCCCGTTCTCCGACGGCTCTGCCGCGGCCGGGGCGGGGACCATGGTGATGGAACCGGCGATGGCAGCGGCCATCGAGGCCGTCATCGCGGTGCGAAAGTAACGGCGTGCCCTGGGGGCGCGACGCGTCTGCGCATGTCGTGAATGGGGCGTTGGCATGCGGTTGCCTCCGATATGCGGGGGAGAGAAACCGGCCAGGGGGACCGGCGGGAAGCAACCTTTCTCGACAAGACTGAACAAGGAACCAGTTTCCGACCAACAGCCGACCACCGGACGGTGACGACTGGCACGACTCACCGGGCATTCCCCGACGAGTTCCCTCTTGTTGCGCTACTGATGACCAGGTCCGCCCGCGTTTCCGATCCGATTTCCCCTGCGGGTTCTCCCACCGGAGGGATCGCGGCGTCGTCCGCGTTCCCGACATGCGCGCCGCCGATAAAACCGCGCGACCGGAACCAGGTCTGCGATCAGAACGTATACGCACGTCAGCCCAGGTGGAGGAGCGCAACTCCGTCATCGGCCGAGAAAACTCGGGAGCCGTGTTCGGGCGACACGTCCGCCGGGGTGCATTTCGTTTATGACCTGCGGTTCCGTTCTGATACGACTCCGGTCGGCATCACCCGGAGTGCGGCGGAACAGCCAATCGAATCAAAGGCCCGAAATGGCACGGAGGCTCTCGACAGACCGGGCTTGCACTCGGTGAACTTCCGGAGGCCACTGCTCCGACAAGGGACCGCACGCGAACGACCCGGACGGATTCGGCGGCCCTGCCCGGCTCGCGCATTGCCGCCGGATCCCCTGCGCCGCCGAGGCGCGGGTCCGGATTCCCCCGATGAGAGGAACATGCCGCGCAACAGCGGGGGTTCGGACGGGCACGGCCAACGGAGGACGGACGGTCTCCGCGTATCCGGGGCGAACCGCCCTCACCGAGTCCGGAGAGCGGAGGGCCGTCGGGTCCGGGCGTTCCGGGCCCGCCTTCACCGAGGTCACCCCGCCGGCCGAAGGCCGACGG
>NZ_JBSHDN010000003.1:0-56368 GCF_053616335.1 Nocardiopsis sp. NPDC055824 | reverse complement strand
GGGGTGACCTCGGCGGACGCAGTGTCCCGGGCACAAGCACCGGGCCCGGCTCCGCTACAGCGGCGCCGGCGCGGTCGGGCGCTCCTCATGGTCCCGCCCCGGGAGGGTCAGCGTGCACCGGCCGTCCTCGCAAGTGCGTTGCAGGCGCCCCCGCGAGACGGTCTGGATCAGGCCGATGGTCCAACACGTCGGACAGCCGCGCAGTGCCAGCACGCCCACAGGCAGGAGCAGCAGACAGCCCGGGCCGAGGACCGGGATCAGCGCGACCGAGCCGATCAGGCTGCCGAAGCCGACCACCCCCCGAACCAGGTGGCGGGGCAGGGACGAGCTCGCGAAGTCAGGGCCGTCGGCTCTGGACGTCCTCATGGGAGTCTCCGGATTCAGGTTCGGGTGTGGCGCGGAGTGCCTGCTGGACCGCGGTGCGGGCGCGGTGCAGCCGGGATTTCATCGCGGCGGTGCTGAGACCGAGCGCTTCGGCGACCATGCGACCGCTGTAGCCCTGGATGTCCCGCATGATGAGCACGCCGCGCTGCTCGGCCGGAAGAGCGGCGATGGCCTCCGCCACCTCGCCCGCCTCGATGCGCTGCAGGACCACCTCCTCGGCCGAGTGCACGGCCGCGTCCGGCAGAGGCGCGTGGGTCCGCAGTGTCCGTGCGCGCCGCAGGCACTCGTTGCGGACGATGCGGAACATCCACGACGCCAGCGCACCGGAGGCCCGCAGCATCCCGATCTTGCGGTAGAGGATGATCAGGGCTTCCTGCGCCGCATCCTCGGCGTCCTCGGGGGTGGCGCAGAGCGAGCGGGCGAACCTCCGCACGTTCGGATGCGAACCCGACACCAGCGCGCTGATCGCCTCGGCGTCACCGCGCTGGGCGGCGACGACCAGCTGCTCACCGGGCCAGGACGGGTCAGCCACGGGCTCTCCCGCGCTTGCGGATGACGACGTAGCTGCACGTGCAGAGCAGCACGGCCCCGACGGCGACGGCGATACCTGTGATCATGAAGGCCTCCTGGTCCCGTTCCGACGTCTGTCGGCACATGTATAGGAGGTGCGGGGCCACCGAAAGGATTCGGCGTGCGCCCGGAAAAGTCGGTCGCGCCGTGCACCACCGGCTCCGGCACGACAGCCGGTCGGCCGGGAGGACCGGCCCCTGTGTCGGCGGCAGCCCCGGCGCCTCCACCAGTGACACCGTGTCATGGGTTCACCCGTGCAAAAGTCACGGGAGAACGGTGACACGGTCCCACTGCCGGAGAACGGTGCAGGTGGAGGAGGGTGGCGTCATGTCCTCGGGCGGAGTCCGCGCGATCCCCGCGTGGTCACGACAGGCCGCGCGACCCGACCCACCGATCACCAGAGAAGACAGCCGGGAGCCCACCCGCATGACGACCCACCGTACCGAGGGTCCGCCCTCCACCCCCGGCACCGGGACCCCGGTGCGTTCGACCCCCCTCACCGAACGGGCCCTGGCCCCGGACCTGGCCCGCGGCATGATGCTGCTGCTGATCGCGCTGGCCCATGTGCCGTGGTTCATCTACGACGCCCCCTCGGGCCTGGCCATGCTCCACCCCGACCAGGGCAACCTCGCCGACCGGATCGCGCAGGTCGCGTCCCTGGTCGTGGTGGACGCCCGCACCCACACCATGTTCGGGTTCCTGTTCGCCTACGGCATCGGGCAGATGTACGCCCGCCAGAAAGCCCACGGAACCCGGGACGAGGACGCCCGCAGGATCCTGCGCACACGCCACCTGTGGATGCTCGCCCTGGGCGCCGTGCACGCCCTCCTGCTGTGGCAGGGCGACATCATCGGCACCTACGGCCTCATCGGCCTGCTCATGGTGCCGCTGTTCCTGCACCGCACCGACCGCACCCTCAAGGTCTGGACCGCCGTCCTGCTCGCGGCCGGCGCCCTGTTCACCGCCCTGTCGGTGCTCGGTGCCATGGCCGCGCCGGCGGGCGCGCCCGGGGTGGACGCGGCCGCCGTGCAAAGGGCCAGCATCGCCGAGACCGGCTACCTGCTCTCGGCCGCGGTGCGCCTGCCCACCTGGGTCTTCGGGCTCGGCTCGGGCCTGCTCTCCCTGGCCCTGCCCACGGTGTTCCTGATCGGCCTGCTCGCGGCGCGGCACCGGTTCCTGGAGGAGCCGCAGCGCCACCTGCCCCTGCTGCGCCGGGTGGCCGTGTGGGGCATCGCCGCCGGGTGGGTCCCCGGGCTGGTGCTGGGCCTGCAGCACGTGGGGGTCCTGGACCCGGTGTACGGCCCGGCGGTGGCCTCGGTGCACTTCTACACCGGGATCTTCACCGGGGTGGGCTACGCCGCGCTCTTCGGCCTGCTCGCCCACCGCCTCGCCGGCAGAAGGGGCGGGCCGTCCCTGCCGGTCCGGGGCCTGGTGGCCCTGGGACGGCGCTCCCTGAGCGGCTACCTCGCCCAGTCGGTGGTCTTCGCACCCTTCCTGGCGGCGTGGGGGCTCGGCCTGGGGGTGCACCTGTCCAGCTGGTCGGCGGTCCTGGTGGCCGCGGGCACCTGGCTGCTGACCGTCCTCGCGGCGTACCTGCTCGACCGGGCGGGCAAGCGCGGACCCGCCGAGGTCCTGCTGCGCACACTGACCTACCGCGGGGCGGGCCGCCCGGTCCGCACCACCGGGGCACGGGAGGAACCGCCGTCCTCCCGGTCGTAGTCCGACCCCGTGAGCCCGATTCCCCCGGAGCCACGGACATCCGCGAGGCCGCCGGACCGAGGAGCGTCGCCACAGGACGCGGCGGCAGTCCCCGCCCGAGGCCACGGTGACACCACGGCAGCCCCCGAGCGCGCCCACCTCCTGGGATCTGCCTGTCCGGATCCCCGGCACGGCTGAACGGCGGCTGCCGGTGGTGGTCACCAGGGGATGTCCACACCCTCCCAGGAGGTGAAGGTGCCGCTCGGCCCGTCGGGGCCGAGGCGGGCCACCCGCACCACCTCCCGGGCAGCGTCCCCGACCGTCTCCGTCCCCTCGAACTCGACCAGTGCGGTGTTCGCGAACCCCGGCGAGACGAGGTTGACCTTGACGTCGGTCTCTTCGAGCTCGACCATCATGGCCAGCGTCACGGCGTTGAGCGCTGTCTTGGACGCGGAGTAGACCGGTTCGAAGGCACGGTGGAACGGGAAGGCCGGATCCCCCATGGTGGTCAGCGAACCCATCGCGCTCGTGACGTTCACGACGCGTGCGTCGGAGGAGGCGCGAAGCAGCGGCAGCACGGCCTGGAAGACCGCGAGCGGGCCGAAGACGTTCACCTCCCAGACCGCCCGCACCTCGTCGAGCGAGACCGTGCTCGGCCGGGCCGTGGCCCGGAGCTGAGCCATGGTGAGGCCGGTACGGGTGGAGGAGACGGCGGCGTTGTTGACGAGGAGGTCGAGCCGTCCGGCCTCCTTCTCGATCCTCTCGGCGGCCGCGGTGACGGACCTCGCGTCGGTCACGTCGAGCTGGAGTGCGGTGGCGCCGTCGCCGATCTCGGCGGCCGCCGCCTCGCCGCGGGCGAGATCGCGGGAGCCGAGGAACACGGCGACCCCGTCGGAGACCAGTTCCCCGGCCACGTGCCTGCCCATGCCCTGGTTGGCCCCGGTGATCAAAGCGACGCGGTTCGTGGGCATGTGAAGAGTCCTCGGATGGTAGTGGTGTGGTGGTCGAACACCTGTGTCGGGCGTTCGAGGACCACTGTGAGGGAACCCCGACAGGCGGGGAAGACTCCGTCGGGCCTGGTACTGGCAGGGCCAGTCAGGGAAGCGCCGTGGGCGGGAGAACGGCGGGGATCGTGCGGAGCGCCCCGGTATCATCGTGGGCATGCCAACCCGGCTGAGAACAGACTTAGGGGAGTTCCTGCGTGGTCGGCGGGCCATGCTGGTCCCCTCCGAGCCGTCGGCCGTCGTGCCGGCCTCACGGCGCCGGGTCCCCGGGCTGAGACGGCAGGAACTGGCCGAGAGCGCCGGGATCTCCGTCGAGTACTACACCCGCCTCGAACAGGGGCGGGCGCCCCGCCCCTCCCGCGAGGTGCTCACCGCCCTGGCTCAGGTCCTCGGTCTCACCGCCGGCGAGCGCGGCCACCTGTTCCGGCTCGCCGGTGAGCTGCCGCCCGAGCCGCTCGCGCCGGGCAGCGAGATCCGGCCGGGCCTGCTCCAGCTGCTGCGCAGCCTCGACGGCACCGTCCCGGTCACCGTTCACGACGGCCGCCTGGACGTGATGGCGCGCAACGCGGCCGCGGCCGAGCTTCTCGGCCCGCTCTCCGGCGAAGGCCGTTTCCGGCGCAACATCGTCCACCAGGGCTTCACCTCCCACGCCCGCCATGTCCTCGGTGAGGAGGGGGCGCACCGGTACGCCCGATGGGCCACGGCGGAGCTGCGCTCGGCGATGGGCCGCTACCCCGACGACGGGTACCTGAGGTCCCTGCACGCGGAACTCTCGGCGACCAGCGCCGATTTCCGGTCCTTCTGGGCCCGGGGGGAGGTCGGGGTGGGGCACTCCGCCGTCAAGCACCTGTTCCACCCGACACGGGGGTGGCAGACCTTCCAGAGCGAGATGCTGCACGACGCCGAGCGGGACCACTGGACGGTGATCTACGCGTCCGTGGGATGACCGTACGAGGTCGGGCGCGGATCTGGGAGCCAGGACCGGCGGAACCGTCGTCGTGCCGTCCCCTCCCCCGGAACGCCCGGCGCGGGATCACCCCCGCCGGGCGGCCCCCGGTCAGCGGATGTCGCGCCGGTCCAGAACGGCTGCGGTACCCAGGGTCACCACCGCTGTGAGACCGAGGGCGATCACGACGACGGAGGTCACCGCACCGGCCGTGACGGTCCCGCTGTCCGCGAGCATCCCCGTCCCCATCTGCGTGGCCCGGCCGACCAGACCGTGGGGCAGGAGCAGCGCCAGGGCCTCGATGCGGGTCATCCACAGCAGCATCCCCGCGGCCGACGCCAGGAGGGCCACGGCGATGGGAGCGGCGAAGGACCTCATGAGCATCGACAGGCCGGACTGGAAGGCCGCCACCGGCAGGCACGCCAGCACGATGACGGCGCTGACCAGGAAGTACTCGGGCGGCAGGGTGCCGGGGAGCGCGAACACCAGCTTGCCGACCACGACGATGCCCACCACCAGCACAGCCTGCATGGCCGCGGCGAGCGCGGCCAGCACCGCCGTCTTGCCGACCACCACGTGGAGACTCGACACCTGGCGGCCCATGAGCGCGTTCCAGTTGCCGCCGCGGTGCTCGACGCGCCAGACCAGCGAGGCCAGGACGGCCACGCCGAGGACCAGGGGGAACAGGCCGTAGAAGACCACCGCCCGCAACCACAGGGTGTGCCAGTGGTCTTCGAGCGGCTCACCGGCGACGACGGTGTTGACCGCTCCCGCGACGACGGCCGTCAGCGGCAGGAGCACCACCACGACCCAGCTCATGGAACGCCTCAACTTGAGGAACTCGGCTCGGACCGAACCCATGGCTCAGACCTCCCGACGGTCGAACAGGCGGGTGGCGAACAGGAACAGGGCCCCGCCCGCGACCCCGAGGGCGGCCACGCTCAGGTACGGCGGGTCCAGGGAGACCACGCCGGCCTCGCGGACGTCGACGGGCACGGACAGCGCGTAGTACCCCCACGGGGGGAGGAAGTGGGCGACCCCTGTGGACATCCCCGTACCGGAGACGGCCGCGAACACGCCCAGCACCCCGGCCCCGAGCCCCACGAGCTGGTTGGCGGTCCGTGCCGCCAGCCAGAGGTGGAGTGCGAAGAGCACCAGGTTCACGACGACGGCCGAGGCGGTGTACCCGAGCCACTGCCCGACCGGAAAGGTCACCGTGATGCCTGCCAGCCCGCCGATGGCGGCCACCAGGCCGCTCTGGGCCAGGGTGGCCGCGACCACGACCGCGCCGGAGGCCGCGAACTTGGCCCGGCACAGGGCCCCGGGGGTGAGCCCCGAGGTCTGGGAGAGCAGCCAGCCGCCTCCCCGGTGCTCGATGTCGACCTGTCGACTGGCCAGCACCGCCAGCAGGACGGGCGAGACCAGCAGCACCGCCAGTGCCATGCTTCCGAGCAGCCACTGCCAGGGCCGCTCGGCGGGGTCGTCCACCGACTCCGGGAAACCCGGCGCCGCGAGGGCGTAGCAGGACAGTGCGACGACACCGACCGTCATGGCGGCCGCCACGGGCACGACGCGCAGGCGGCGCATCTTGGCGAACTCGTTCGCCACGGCACGACCGATCACAGGCCCCGCCCTCCGGTGAGGTCCATGAAGACGTCCTCGAGGGACTGGGCGTCGCGGCGCACGCCGTGGACGTCGACGCGCTCGTGCACGAGATGGGCCACCACGCGAGCCGTGCCCGTCCGGTCGAGTCCGGGCAGGCGCACGGCGGGGCCGTCCCGGTACGCGCTCCACCGGGCGGTGAGCGCGGTCGCCCGCTCGGGTTCGGGGGTGTCGATCAGCACGTCGGGGGTGGACCTCGCGAGGAGCTGGTCGCGCGTGCCCTGGAAGAGCATGCGGCCCTCGCCGAGGATGCCGAGCACGGTGGCCGTCCGGTCGATCTCGCCCAGCAGGTGGCTGGAGACCATCACGGTGGTCCCGTTCTCGGCCAGCTGTGCGAGGAGGCGGCGGATCTCCTCGATACCGGCGGGGTCGAGGCCGTTGGTGGGTTCGTCGAGGATCAGCAGCCGGGGTTCGCGGGCCAGGGCCATCGCGATGCCCAGCCGCTGCCTCATGCCGAGCGAGTAGTCGCGGACCCGCTTGTCGAGGTGGTCCTGCAGGCGCACGGTCCGCACCGCCCGGGTGGTCCGGCCCTCGTCGAGATCCAGGAGCCGCTTCACCAGGCGCATGTTCTCCCGGCCCGTGAGGTGCTCGTACGAGGGCGGGGTCTCGATGAGCGCACCGATGTGGCCCAGCAGTTCGCGGCGGGTGGAACGCTCCATGGGGCGGCCCATGATGCGGATCTCGCCCGTGGTGGGGCGCACCAGGGACAGGAGCATCTTCATCGTGGTGGTCTTCCCCGACCCGTTGGGGCCGAGGAAGCCGTACACGCACCCTTCGGGCACGCGCAGGTCCAGGTTCGCGACCACCGTTCGGTCGCCGTACGTCTTGCCCAGGTCATGGGTCGTGATCATGTGAGACACAGGTCCAGCATGTCCGCGGGGCGGTCTCCGGACATCTCGCCGGAGGATGACCTTTTCCGTCATCCTCCAGGAGGACCGGGGCGCCGCCCTGGTCCTCAGGTGGCAGGCGCACCCGTGTCGAAGGTCGGGGGGCGGCCCCGGGGCGGGCGGTGTACCGAGGGCACTCCCGCCGGCTCCGGGGAGGCGCGGGCGTCTCAGGACCGGGGCACGTCGACCAGACCGGTCTCGTAGGCGAGGACCACCGCCTGGACGCGGTCGCGCAGGCCGAGCTTGGTCAGGATCCGCCCCACGTGCGTCTTGACCGTGGCCTCGGACACGTGCAGCCGGTCGGCTATCTCGGTGTTCGACAGCGCGCGGGCCACCAGGGCGAGCACCTCCCTCTCGCGCGGGGTCAGCACGCCGAGGGACTCGGGGGCGGGCGGCCTCCCGTCACCGGTGGGCAGGTGGCCCGCGAAACGGTCGAGGAGGCGCCGCGTCGTGCTGGGGGCGACCACCGCGTCGCCGGAGTGGATGGAGCGGATCGCCGACAGCAGGTCCTGCGTCCGGGCGTCCTTGAGCAGGAAACCGCTCGCCCCGGCCCTCAGGGCCGCGTAGGCGTACTCGTCCATGTCGAAGGTGGTCAGGATCAGGACCCGCGGCCCTCCGCCGTCGGCGCAGATGCGGCGTGTGGCCTCGATGCCGTCCATACCGGGCATGCGGACGTCGACGAGTGCGACGTCGGCTGTGAGGGTGCGCAGGAGTTCGAGCGCGGTGTGCCCGTCGCCGGCCTCACCGACGACCCGGATGTCGGGTTGGGCGTCCAGGACCATGCCGAAACCCGTTCTGACCAGTTCCTGGTCGTCCACGAGGACGACGCGGATCGCCTCCGGGCGCCGGTCTCGGGGCGGTGTGCCCACAGGTGCGTTCCCTTCCGGTTCACTCACGTGGTGATCGCCCGCATCGGCAGCGATGCCACGACCTCGTATCCCCCGTCCGGGCACGGCCCGGCGCGCAGGGAGCCCCCGTACACGGACACCCGCTCCCGCATACCGGTCAGACCGCGCCCCTCCCCGGGGCCCGCCCCCGCCGGCACGGACGCGCCGCGCCCGTCGTCGAGGATCCGGACCCCCAGGGCGTCGTCCCCGAAGCGCAGGCGTACCTTGGCGCGGACCGTCCCGGGTCCGGCGTGCTTGAGGGTGTTGGTCAGCGCCTCCTGCACCACCCGGTGGACGACGAGCCCCGCCCCTGCCGACAGCCGCCGGACGGGGCCGTCCACGGTGTACTCCACCTGCAGCCCGGCACGGCGGACCTGGGCGAACAACTGGTCCAACTGCTCCACACCGGGCCGGGGTGTGAACCCCTCCTCGTGTTCCCCCTCGCGGAGCACCCCGAGGATGCCGCGCATCTCGGACAGGGCCGTCCGGCCCACCTCGGAAACGGTCTCCATCGCGGTCCTGGCCCGCGCGGGATCGTCATCGATCGCGTATGCGGCGCCGTCGGCCTGCACCACCATCACACTCACGTTGTGGGCCACCACGTCGTGCAGCTCCCGGGCGATACGCGCGCGCTCCTCGGCGATGGCCGCCCGGGCACGGGCGTCGCGCTCGCGCTCGAGCCACTGCGCGCGCTCCTCCAGGCCGATGAGGTGGCTGCGGCGCACGTTCGTGTAGAGGCCGGTGACCCAGCAGAGCATGATGAAGAACGTGTAGAACACGAACACGGTCCAGGAGCCCCGGTCCGCATAGGGGGAGCCCACGATCATCAGCAGCAGGCAGAGCTCGACCACGGCCAGAGCGGCCAGCGCCGGCGCGAGGCGGCGGTGTGCGGCCACCGTGTACATGGCGGCGACGACGGCGAGTTCGGCCAGGAACAGGTCGACGCCGAACGCCAGCTGCAGAACGGTCGCCGCGGCGACGGTCGCGAAGACCCCCGCCGGATACCTGCGCCGCAGCGCCAGGGGCAGCAGCACGAGCGTGAAGGCGATCCGGACGGCCGCGGTGAGATGGCCGGGGTCGTCCGGGCCGGCGTAGGAGAGTGTCCTCATCAGGCACCACGCCAGGAACGGGGCCACACAGAGCGCGTCGACGAGCGTTTCGTGCCGCCGCAACCATCCCTGGACTCTCCCGAACACCCGCTCAGTCTAGGTCGTGTTTTGTGGATTCTTCCGGGCTCGCGTCCACCAGGCTGCCTCTCGCTGCGCCTCTGCGCTCGTGAAGCACAACCAGGCTGAACTTCGCACATCGGCTTGCGAGAGATGGCCTGGACGGCCGCTCGCCGACCCGAAAGCCTCCAAAAAAACACTCCCCGGGCCCGCGCCTTCTTGCCTCCGGTGCGGGGAAGAGGGCGCGGGCGGGACGCCGCATGCGCTCCCCCGCTCATTCGGCCGCGGTCCGCTGCCCGGCGCGCACGAGGGGGCGGGGAGGACCCGGTGCCCGCGGCCCGTGTCCCGGTGGAGGAGCCCTCCGGGCGCTCCTCCGCCGGGGCCGCGGCTCAGGTGACGAACAGGGTGAGGACGAGCGCCACGGTGAGGCCCGTCAGTCCGACCAGGGTCTTCATCACGGTCCACGACCTGAGCGTGTCCCCGACCGACATCCCGAGATAGCGGTTGGCCATCCAGAAGCCCGAGTCGTTCACGTGGGAGAACGCCGTTCCGCCGCACGCGATGGCGACACAGGTCAGCGCCGCGAGCGACGGGCTCGCCCCGATCGTCTCCAGCAGGGGCGCCGTCAGCGTCGCGCCGGTGATCATGGCGACGGTCCCGGATCCCTGCGAGACGCGGATGACCGCGGCCGCGAGGAAGCCGAAGAGCACGATCGGCATGTTGATCTGCTGCATCCCCGCGGCCAGCACCTCGCCGAGGCCCGAGTCGACAAGCAGTCCGCCGAACACCCCGCCGGCGCCGGTGATCAGGATGATCACGCCCGCGGGCGCCAGGGCCTTGGTCGCCATCTCCTGGAGCTCCTTGCCCGAGCGCCCCTTGCGCACCCCGAAGAACCAGAGGGTGTACAGGCAGGTGAGCAGGAGCGCGATCACCGGGTGGCCGACGAATCCGAGAACGGTGGCGGCCTGGGTGCCCTCGGGCAGCAGGAGGCTGCTGGTGGTTCCGCCCAGGATCAGGGCCAGGGGGAGCAGGAGGGCTCCGAGGACGGAACCGAAGCTCGGCAGCGGGTCGGCCGCGCCGTCCTCGGCCCCGCCGATGGCGGACGGGCCCTCTCCGGAACCGCTCCGCGCCCCCTCCGCCCCGTTGCCGGCGGTGACGCTCACGGCGTCGGCCTCGGCGGGGACCGGGACGAAGATCCGCTTGGCGACGAACCGGCCGAAGAGCGGGCCCGCCACCGCCATCGCGGGCAGGCCGCAGACCACGCCGTAGACGATGACGAGGCCGAGGTCCGCCCCCAGGATGCCCGCCGTGGCGATCGGCCCCGGCGTGGGCGGGATGAAGGTGTGGGTGACGCTCAGCCCGGCGCACAGGGGGATGCCGTAGTAGAGCAGGGAGCGGCCCGTACGCCGCGCGATCGCGTAGAGCAGGGGGACGAGGATGACGATCGCGACGTCGATGAAGACGGCGATCGAGACGAGGAAGCCGGCCAGGCCCAGGGCCCAGGAGAGGTAGCGGTCGGGGACCCTCTCCACCAGGGTCGTGGCCAGGCGCTCGGCTGCCCCCGCCCGTTGCAGCACCTCGCCGAAGATGGCGCCGAGCCCGATGATCAGGGCCACCTGGCCCAGGGCCCCGCCCATGCGGTCGACGATCTGCTCGGCGAGGTCGAGCGGGGCCGTTCCGGTCGCCAGGCCGAAGGTGATCGCGGCGACCAGCAGGGCGACGAAGGGCTGGAACCTGAACCTGATGATGAGCAGGAGCAGGAGCACCACGGCCAGGACCGAGGCGGTCAGAATCCAGGCTGTCTCAGACATGCGCTCCTCCGCCGCCGGCCCCTGGGACCGCGGGGGCGCCGGGGACGGCGCCCCGGTCGGTCTCCGATCTCAGGAAGTCGAAGTCGCACCCGTGCTCGGCCTGGTTGACGTGGTCGACGTACAGCTTGCGGTACCCGCGTCCCGGCCGGGGGGCGGCCGCGGCGCGCGGGGCCTCCTGGGCGCGTGCGGCGAGTTCGTCGTCGGGGACGTCGAGGTGGATGAGGCGCTCCTCGACGCTGAGCCGGATCGTGTCGCCGTCGCGGACGAGGGCGAGGGGCCCTCCGGCGGCGGCCTCCGGCGAGACGTGGAGGACGATCGTGCCCGCCGCCGTCCCTGACATGCGGCCGTCGGAGACGCGGACCATGTCCTTCACCCCCTGGCGGGCCAGTTTGCGGGGGATGGGGATGTATCCGGCCTCCGGCATGCCGGGGGCGCCGATCGGGCCGATGCCGCGCAGCACCAGCACGTCGTCGGGGGTCACGTCCAGGTCCTCGTCGTCGATGCGGCGCGCGAGGTCCTCGGAGTCCTCGAAGACGACCGCGCGCCCCCGGTGCTCCATGAGGACGGGGTCGGCGGCGGCCTGTTTGATGATCGCGCCGTTGGGGGCGAGGTTGCCGCGCAGCACCGCGATGCCCCCGGCGGGGTAGACCGGGGCGGAGCGGGTACGGACGACCTCCTGCGGGAAGGGCGCCGGGGCCCGGTCGAGCTCCTCTCCGAGGGTGCGGCCGGTGACCGTGAGCTCGTCGGTGTTGAGCAGGTCGCGCAGTTCCAGCAGGAGCCTGGGGACGCCCCCGGCTCGGTGGAGGTCCTCCATGTAGTGGTCGCCGGCGGGTTTGAGGTCGACCAGGACCGGGGTCTCCCTGCTCATGGCGTCGAACCGCTCCAGGTCCAGCGAGTAGCCGAGCCGGCCCGCCACGGCGGCCAGGTGCACCAGTCCGTTGGTGGAGCCGCCCAGGGCGAGGAGCACCCGGAGGGCGTTCTCGAACGCGCCCCGTGTGAGGATCCTGTCGACGGTCAGGCCCTCACGGGCCATCTCCACCGCGCGGGTGCCGGTCATCTCGGCGTAGCGCGTGCGGTCCGCGGTGACGGCGGGCGGGGTCGCGCTGCCCGGGAGGGAGACGCCCAGTGCCTCGGCCACGCACGCCATGGTGCTGGCGGTGCCCGCGACCGAGCACGTGCCCACGCTGCCCACCAACCGCCCGTTGACCTCGGCGATCTCCTCGTCGTCGATCTCCTCGGCCCGGTAGCGGCCCCAGAAGGAGCGGCAGTCGGTGCACGCACCGACCCGGACGCCGCGGTGCGAGCCGGTCAGCATCGACCCGGTGACGAGCTGGATGGCGGGTTTCCCGGCCGAGGCCGCGCCCATGAGCTGGGCGGGCACGGTCTTGTCGCAGCCGCCGATGAGGACGACCGCGTCGACGGGGAGGGCGCGGATCATCTCCTCGGTGTCCATCGACATCAGGTTGCGCAGGAACATGCTCGTGGGCTGGGAGAACGCCTCGTGCACGGAGATGGTGGGGAACTCCACCGGCAGGCCGCCCGCCAGCATGACGCCCCGCTTCACGGCCTCGATGAGCTGGGGCATGTTGCCGTGGCAGGGGTTGAAGCCGCTGCCCGTGTCCACGATGCCCACGACGGTGCGGTCCAGGGCGTCGTCGGTGTACCCGCTGCCCTTGATGAACGCCTTCCGGAGGAAGAGCGCGAACCCGCTGTCCCCGTAGTTGGTGAGGTTGCCCCGGAGCCCGGGAGGTCCGTCCTGCATTATTGCCCTCATTATCGATAATATGTGTGATGAACACCGCAGAGCGAACCACAGGAGGCGTGCCCGGCGCAAGTACCGTTGGACGCGGACCAGCGCGAAGGCCTACGGGGCCGGGAAGGGAGCACGCAGATGCCCGAGACGGCCGAGGCCACCACCGCCTCCCGGATGACCGGGGCGAGGCTGGCGGACCTCCTCGAGGAGGAGATCGTCATCGGGGTCCGCTTCCCCCGCGAGCGCCTCGTCGAGGACGAGCTGATGGCGCGCTTCGACGCCAAGAGGCACGCCGTGCGCCAGGCCCTCCAGGTCCTGGAGTCCCGGGGCGTGGTCGAGCGCCGGCCCAACGCCGGGGCCTTCGTCCGGTCGTTCACGGCCAAGGAGGTCAGGGACCTCTACGTCCTGCGCGACCTGCTGGAGGTGCGGGCCGCCGAGCTCATCGAGTTCCCCGTCGACCCCGCCCGTCTGGAGGACCTGGCCGAGGCCCAGCGGCGCCACGACGCCGCGGTCGAGGCCAACGACCCGCGCGCCGTGGTGACCGCGAACATGGAGTTCCACCGCAAGCTGTTCGCGCTGTCCGACAACGAGGCCCTGATGGAGGCGATCAACCGGTACGCCAGGGTCGCCCACGCCATCCGCTCGGTCACCGTCACCTCGACGGAGTCTCTGCGCCTCAGCCGGCACGAGCACGGACGGATGCTGGACGCGCTGCGCGAGGGGGACCGCGACCTTCTGGCGAGCACGTGCCGGGCCCACCTGATCCCCTCCCGCGACGCCTACCTCGAACGGGTGAGCCTCACCGGGACCTGAGCGGCCCGGCGCGCTTCCCGGAGTTCCCGGCACCACCCCCCCGGGGGCCTTCTCCGCGTCGCGCGATGGCCACCGGCTGTCGGGGCGGCGCCCGCGGGGCCGGGTTCAGGAGCGGGGAAGTCGTTTCGCCTTCGCGGCCGACGCCGAGAGAACCTGATAACCGCCCGGAGTTCCCGGAAAAGGAAATCATCGGACTTGCGGCTTTCGCCGACCGCGCCCCGATGCGTTGCCCGGCGTCCGGGCCACGGGGGCGCATCAGGCGGGCATTGCGACGTCGTCCCACCCGGGGACGCCGATCCGGACCGGGCCGACCGGGGGTCCCTGCATTCGCAAAGCGGGGACAGCGGCCAACCATGGTGCTACCGTCCTGCAAAGGGTGTTCCCTTCCCCCTTGCGAACGAATATTCCCGGCAGAACGACAACAATGCCGCCCCCCACTCGACCGGGAAATACCCTCATGAATACCGGAGAAACGATGACCCAGAACGACTTCGACGTGTTCTACCGGAGCAGGCTGAACGACTCCGCACGCCCCCAGGACATTCCGTGGGACATCGCCGGCCCCCAGAGGGGGCTGGTAGCGATCCAGGACGAGGGAGGGATCCGCTCACCGGTGCTGGAGATCGGGTGCGGGCTGGGTGACAACGCCATCCACCTCGCCCGCCACGGTCACAGGGTGGTCGCCGTCGACGTCTCCCCCACCGCCGTGGAGGAGGCCTCCCTGCGGGCGCGAGAGGCCGGGGTGTCCGTGGACTTCCGCGTCGAGGACGCCACACGGATCGATGCGTCGGTCGGCGACTTCGCCACCGTCGTGGACATCGCGCACTTCCACTGCCTCGACGATTCCGAACGCTCCCTGTACCTGGAGGCACTGCACGGGGTGAGCCACCCCGGAACCCGGCTCGTCCTCCTCGGCCTCTCCGACCGCGCCCCCGAGTCCGCCCCCGGTCTGCGCCGCCTCTCCGAACACGAGCTGCGCACGTCCCTGTCCGCGGCCGGGTGGTGGGTCAGGAGCATGCGCGCCTCGGCCCTCGACGCCCCGTCCTCGGCCGGGGGCGACCCGGCGTGGCTCGTCGAGGCCGAACGGCTCTGACCCGGATCGCCCCGCCCCGTGTGCGGGGCCGGCCCGAGCAGGCGTCCCGCGCCGTGGGGCGCCTGCTCAGGTCCACACCCGGTCGGCCGCGGCCTCCGCGTCCGCCACCAGGCGGGGCGCGTCCACGCCGGTCAGCATCCCCCCGCTCTTGCGCGGTATCCCGTCCACGTACACGTCCGTGACGTTGTCCGGGCGACCGTTGAGGACCAGTTGCGCCGGCCAGTCACCGCGTGGGGCGAAGTTCAGCGCCCGCGGTTCGAGCACGACCACGTCCGCGCGTTTGCCGGGTGTGAGCGATCCGAGGCGATCGGCCTCCCCGATCGCCCGGGCGCCGTCCAGGGTGGCCATCGCCAACGCCTCCCGGGGTCCGGGATACACCCCGGCGTCCAGGGAGACGGCCCTCTGCAGCCCCACGGCCGCCTTCATCGAGGCGAACATGTCCCCGCAGTCGTTGGTGCCCCCGTCCTGACCCAGGCCGGCCCGGATCCCCCGCCTCCGGAACTCGGGCAGCGGCATCACCCCCGTCGCCAGGCGCATGTTGCTCAGGGGGCAGTGGGCGACGGCGGCGCCGCTGCGGGCGAGCAGGTCCAGTTCCGCGCCGGTGATGTGGATGACGTGGTTGAGCAGCGTGCGCGGTCCCAGCGCGCCGGCCTCCTCGAGCATGCCGACGGGGTCGTCCGCACGGTCGTCGGGGTGTTCGAGCAGGTGGAGGTTGAGGCCCACACCCAGTTCCCGGGCCAGGTCGGCGTGGGCGCGCACCGTGTCCGCGTACCCCGGGCAGGCGGCCGAGCCCACCTGCGCCGTGCCCCGCGCGGTCGGGGCCACCAGGTCCTGTACGACCTTGCGGACGAGGCCGATGTCGGGCAGCTCCTGGTACGGGGCGTGCACGAAGCGCAGTCCGCTCTCGTCCACCGCTCGCACGTAGGCCTCGGACACGGCGAAGTCGACGGCGGGCACCCAGTCGACCACGGTGGTCACACCCGACTGGAGGGCGTCGGCCGCGGAGAGCCGCACGAACCGGTCCATCTCCTCTGGGCCGATCGCCGGAAGGGCCGGCCCCACGCACGTTCCGTACCAGTCGTAGAACCCCAGCTCGGCGCCGCGTCCGCGGATGGCGCTCTGCCACAGGTGCGTGTGCGCGTCGACGAACCCGGGGAGGACGATGCGTCCCCGCGCGTCGACGGCCTCCGTGCCGGGACCGCAGCGCACGTCGGGACCGACCGCCGTGATCACGCCGTCCTCCATGAGGACGTCGGCGTGCGCCAGTGTGCCGAGCGGCCCCTCGCCCATGTCCGGGTCCATCGTCAGGACCAGTGCGGCCCCGCGCAGCACGGTGCCGCGACACGGGTCGGGGGCGCTCATCGACGTACCCCGCCCGGTGCGCGGGAAGCCTCTCCGAGTGCGGTGCGGGACGCCGCCGGTGCGAGGGCGCCGCCACCCCTGGGAACACGAACACAGGAGGAGGGCATATGCGGCCTTTCGCAATGAAGAGGGATGGAGCACCACACCGAAGAGCCGTTCCCTGCAGTTTCGGAGGACAATCGGTTACTACCCGCCGCGCACCCGCCGAGAAACGTCTCTCCGCATTCGCGCAACGGAGGAATTCCCAGTGGATTTTCCTCTGCGGGACGCTCCTTCCCGGGTACGCACATAACCCGTGGAACCGGGCGAGAGCCTCCTTCGGGGGCTTCGCCCTCACAGCCCCCGACCACTCCGGGAAGACCCCCTCCGCCCCGCCGAGGCACACCGGGAAACTCGTGACCCAACACCCGGAAGAGCAAAAAGCGACCATCCTCCAACGAGGGTGTGTCATGTGGTCCCAGTTTCCGGAGACACGCTTCCGGGAGGAGGGAAAGGCACCCGGCAAACCGTCCGACCCCTGCCCTTCCGAGGCCCCTTTCCCGTGAATCGGATGCCCGTATCCGGCGTCGGAGCTCGGAACGAAACACCTGAGTCCGGACAAGACCGGGCGGGCACGGCGGGAGCCGCACCGCGGCCGCACCCGCCGACCGCTTTCCGGGAACAACTCCCCCCATGGACACGATCGTCTACAACGACTACGACGTCGCGGCCGACTCCTACGACCGCATGGCCAGGGACCACAACCTCACGGACCTGCTCGCCACCTGTCGGCGCGCGCTCCGGCATCACGGAACGCCCGGCCGACGGCTCCTGGACCTGGGGTGCGGCACCGGCAAGGGCGCGATCCCGCTCGCCGAGGACGGGTTCGAGGTCACGGGGGTGGACTCCTCCGCGCGCATGCTGGAGGTCGCCAGGGCCAAGCCCGGGGCCGAGCGAGTGGAGTTCGTCGTGGGCGACGCCCGTGACCTGCCCCCTCTGGGCCCCTTCGACGCGGTGCTGAGCACGGGCGCGGTACTCAACTACCTGGCCGACGAGGACGAGTTGGCGGCCGCCTTCCGCAGCACGGCACGCGTGCTGGCGCCGGGCGGCCTGTTCGTCTTCGACATGATGGACCGGGCCGGGGTGGAGACCCTCGTCCGCGCGCCCAAGGTGGTCGAGCACGAGGGCGGCATGTCGGTCTTCCGGGCCGAACGCTCCACGTCGGGCACGGAGGCGGTCGACCTGCGCATCGACTACTTCGCCCGGGAAGAAGGCGGGATGTGGCGGCGCACCACGTCCGGTCACGCCCTGACGATCTTCCCCCCCGCGCGCGTCGAGAGCCTGCTCGCCGCGGCGGGACTGCGCGTGGAGGCACACCACATGCCCGGGCCCGACTCCGCCACCACCGACCGGGGGGAGCCCGGACACCCTCCGGAGACCATGACGATCGTCGCCCGCAAGGGCGGTGCGTCCGCCGGCTCCCCGTCCTGAACCGCGCCCGTGCCGGCCCCGCGCCGGGACGGCCGTGCCGCGGCGCACCGCGGACACACCGAAGGCCCCGGTCGGAGTGGCGCCTCCGACCAGGGCCTTCAGCGGGGGGTCGCTATACCGCCTCCGACGGCCCGTAGGAGAGCACCTGGGCCCGCAGCGCCGGATCGGTCTCCAGCTCCCCGGTCAGGTGTGTGGTGAGCATGGCGGCGCCGTGCGCCTCCACGCCGCGCAGGGTCATGCAGGCGTGCCGGGACCGGATGACGCAGGCCGCCCCCCGCACGTCCAGGTTCTTGTCGAGCGCGGCCACCGTCTGCTCGCCGATCCGCTCCTGCACCTGGGGGCGGGCGGCGTACTCCTGCAGGACACGGGCCAGCTTGGACAGTCCGACGATGCGCGCCCCCGGGGCCGGCAGGTAGGCGACCGTGGCACGGCCGGGGAACGGCAGGAGGTGGTGCTCGCACAGGGCCACGAACGGCACGTCCACGGCCGCGATGATCCCCTGGTTGGTGGACTCCGCCGGGAACAGCACGCCCAGGTGGCGGTCCGGGTCCAGGCGCAGCCCGCGGGTCATCTCCGCGATCGCCCGGACGTACCGCTCGGGCGTGCGGTGCATGGACTCGCCGGTGCAGGGGATGCCGAGGGCCTCCAGCATGGCACGGGCGTGCTCGGCGGCTGTCTGTTCGGGAGAGGCGGGCAGGGGGCGGTCGGACGGTGCTGCGGTAGCGCTGGTGGTCACGGCTCCGACTCCTCGTTCGCGCTGGGGGCTCTGGACTGCTCGGGGCGGGCCGCTCACGCGCTCCCGCCGCGCCACAGGGCGCTGTTCACATGGGTCTCCGTCACGCGGACGCCCTCGATCCTGGCGCCGGGCGCGTGGCCCAGCCCCACCAGGACGTCCATCGCCACCCGGCCCAGGAGCACGGCCACGGCCTCCACCGTCGGGTGGGGCAGGTTCGCCGCGAACTCCTCGGCGGGGAGCGGCTGGGGGGCGCCGAAGCGGAACAGCTTGCTGCCGTGGTCGGCCAGCACCTTGGCCAGCGGGTCGTCGACGCCGAGCATCGCCCCGTGGTCCAGGTGGGTGTCGATCCAGGAGCGCAGTTCGGCCTTGAACGCCCCGAACTCGACCACCGTGCTGGAGTCGAGGGCCGGGGCGACCGCCGACACCTCGACCCACCAGGAGTGGCCGTGCAGGTTCGTGCACTTGCCGCCCAGGTGCGGCAGCCGGTGCGCGGTCTCGAAGTTGTGCCGCACGGTGACGCCGTGGTGGGCCGGTGCGTACGTGGCGGCCGTGGTGTCCATCAGTGGATCCCCCGATACTTGTGGGCTTGCGGGCACAGGCTCCGGCGCGGGCGGTCCGTGCTGACCCCCGGCGCCGTCGTGGTGTCGGGCCGCGGACCGGGGGCGCCCCCGGTCCGGGGCCGGGGAAGGCCGGGGAACAGGACCTCGGCCTGCCCCGGGGTCTTCTGCGGGTGGGCGCGGCCGGGTGTCCCGGTCGACGGAGGGCGCCGGACCGGGCCGGGGGCCGGTCCGCCGTTGCGCGGTACGGGCGGGGGTCGTTGCACGGGTGGACACTCCTCGGGGTCCGGGGGCGGTTCCGGTGCTCGTCGGCGGCCGGTCCACGGGGTGGGGGCCGGTCTCACCAGAGGACGGGTACGGCGGCGGGCATGATCGCCATCCGGTCGGGGTGCCACTCGACGTCCTGCGGGGGAACGGCGAGCCTCAGCCCCTCCAGACGGGCCAGCTCGGTCAGGGCGAGCGCCCCGACCCGGCGTGTCAGCCTGGCCCCGGGGCAGTAGTGCGGACCGTGGCCGAAGCGCATGTGCGGGTTGGGGCGGCGGGACGGGTCGTAGGCGTCGGGGGCGGGGAAGGTGGCGGGATCGTAGTTGGCGGCGTCGGTGGAGACCAGCACGAGGTCCCCCGTGCGCAGCCGCCGTCCGCCCAGCTCCGTGCCATCGGTACAGATCCGGGCCAGGGCATTGCCCATGAGGACGCTGTAGCGCAACAGCTCCTCGACGTGCCCCTCGACGGCTCCGGGGTCGGTGCGGATCTGGGCGAGGGCGCCGGGCATCCGGGCGAGGTGGAAGGCGGCGCCGCCCAGGAAGCTGGCGAGGTCCTCGTAGCCGGCGACGAAGACGACGCCGAGCACGTTGGCGAGCTGGTGCGGTGTGAGCGCGTCGCTCCCGGTGTTCATCGCCGTGAGCCGGGGGACGAGGCCCGGGGCGCCGGGGTCACATCGCTGTGCCCGTTCGAGCAGGTGGTCGCGCAGCTGCTCCCAGTTGCGGTGGACCTCCTCGGTCGGCAGGAGCATGGTGAGGTCGGTGTCGGCCCAGTGCCTGAGGCGGGGCAGGTCGCCGATGGGCAGCCCCATCACGCGGCACATCGCCGGCCCGGCCACCCGCTCCGCGAAGTGGTGCTGGAGGTCGCCCGGCGCCCCTTGCGCCACCATCTCCTCCAGCCCCCGTCGCGCCTCGGCGCGGAGCTCCTCCTCCGGCAGGTCCGGCAGGTCGCTCAGCAGGCGCCGTGCCTCCTCCAGCAGGCCGGCCCTGCCCAGGTAGGCCATGGCGTCGAGCAGTTCGGGCGCGAAGACCGGGACGTCCTGGACGGGGCTGCCCTCGTCGGCCACCCGGGAGCGGCGGAACCGCTCCTCGCGCAGCACCCGGCGCGCCTCGGGATAGCCGGTGACGAGCCACGCCTCGTGTCCGGCGTTGGTGGTCACGCGCGTGACGGGGCAGGTGCCTCGGAGCTCGTCGGCCAGACGGTCTCCCCGGGTGCTGAACGGATAGTGCGGCAGCGCCTGGTCGGTGGTGGTCACGGCGGTGGTCTCCCTCCGGTGGGCGGTCGGATCGGGTGCGGGCCTCACCAGAGGACGGGCAGCCGCAGCGGTGCGCGCAGCGGCGAGTCCTCGTTCCAGGCGAGCCGCTCCGTCGGCTCGGCCGGGCGCAGGTCCGGCAGGCGGGCGAGCAGGGTCTCCAGTCCGATGCGCAGCTCCATGCGGGTCAGGTGGCCGCCCGGGCAGTAGTGCGGTCCCCGGCCGAAGACCAGGTGGCGGTTGGGGTCCCGCCCGGGGTCGAACTCGTCGGCGCGCTCGAAGGCGTCGCCGTCCCGGTTGGCGGAGGCGATGACCGGCATGACCGCCTCCCCCTCACGGATGCGCCGCCCACCGATGTCCAGGTCCTCGGTGGCGACCAGGACGACGATGGCGTTCATGAGCGGCACGTGGCGCAGCAGCTCCTCCACCGCCCCGGGGATCTCCCCGGGCCGCTCCCGCAGGCGCCGGACCAGTCCGGGGCGCTCCAGGAGCGTCACCAGCGCGGCCCCGAAGTGCTGGACGTTGGTCCTGTAGCCCGCCATGAGCATGCTGATGGTCACGCTGACCAGGTCCTCGTGCCCGAGGCCGCCCTCGTGGGCGGGGGTGGCGGCCAGCCTGGCGAGCAGGCCGTCGCCGCCCCCGCGCGCACAGGCGTCGACCAGTGCGGCGGCGTGGTCGCGCAGCGCGTCCAGGGCGGCCAGGGTCTTGCCGAGCGGGACCCGGGTGGCCTGCAGGACGGTCTCGATGTGCTCGGCGACGGCGGCGAACCCCGTGTGGTCGATGCCCAGGAACGCGCACAGCACGCGCAGCGGGAAGGGTTCGGTGAAGCCCGCCACCAGGTCGCCCGGCGGCCCCTGCCGTACCAGGTCGGCGGTCAGGTCCTCGGCCAGGGCCCGGACACGGGGCTCGAGGTCCTGGAGGCGGCGGGGTGTGAAGGCGGGCGCGACCGCGCCGCGCACCCGGGCGTGGTCGGCGCCGTTCAGCTCCAGCAGGGTCAGGACCCGGCGGGGCCACTGCTCCCCCTCCCTCGGCGGCCACGTCGCGATGACGGGGCGCACCAGCCGGGGGTCGGCGAGCGCCCGGCGCACGTCGTCGTGCCGGCTGACCAGCCAGACCGGATCGCCCTCGGGGAGCCGCGCGCGGGTCACCGGGCCGTCGGCGCGCAGGGCGGCGTAGGCGCAGGGGGACCCCGGGGAGCCGGTCTCCGCCTCGGGGACCGGTGGCAGGACCGCCCGCAGGCCGGCGGCGTCGTCCATCACGCCCTCCCCCCTTCCGCGAGCCGGCGGTCGGCCCCGGCCGCGGCGGTGGGCCTGGGCCTTCGCATGAACCCGCAGCCGAAGAGGTGGTCCAGGTAGTGGTCGATGAGGGCGTCGTCGACCGGCGGGCAGGCCAGTCCCGCCTCGGCCGTGGCCGCCTCGGCGTTGGTCCGGTCCAGGCGCGGGAAGACCCCCTCCAGGTACAGCTCCTTGACCGACAGGTCGGTGCCCCGGCCCCGGTCCACGCACAGCGACACGAAGGGCGCGGTGGGGCTGGTGGGGTCCTCGGCGACGTGGCGCACCAGTTCGGCGACCCACTCCGCGTAGGACAGGGTCGTGATCTCGCACCCGGCGGCGCGCATGCGCCGCACGACGTCGGCCAGGCGGCCCGGTGCCGGGTTGGTGAGGTGGTAGGTCCCGCGCGCCGGGGAGGGGCCCGTGGCCACGTGCGCGATGGTGTCGGCCAGGTGGTCCACCGGCACGAAGTCCATCGGCAGGTCGATGTCGGGCGCCGTGCCGGTCTCGGCGATCATCTTGAACATCGAGCAGATCGCGGTCTCGGTGTTGCAGATCCCGCCGCGCCGGTCCCCGGTGATCTCGTAGGGGCGGTAGACGGTCACCGGCAGCCCCGCCCCGGCGGCGTCGCGCAGCACCTGCTCGGCCACCCACTTGCTCTCGGCGTAGCCCAGGGTGAGGCGTTCGGCGTGGGCCAGGGGCGTCTCCTCGCCCACCAGGCCCACACCCGCGCTGCCGAACCCGGCCAGGACGGCGATCGTGGACAGGAAGTGGACGGGTACGCGGCGCGGCGCGGCCAGCCGCACGATCCGGCGGGTGCCCTCGACGTTGGCCGACCGCAGGGCCGAGTAGGGGTAGATGAAGTTGACCTGGGCGCCGGAGTGCACGATCAGGTCGAGCCGGTCGGCCAGGTCCGCCGCGTGGCCGGCGGCCAGACCGAGCCGGTCGGCCTCCAGTTCGGCGGGGAAACAGACGAGGCGTTCCTCGTGGTCGCGTGCCGGCAGCCCGTAGCGGGCGAGGTTGGCGAGCACCCTGCGGCGGGCGTGCCGGGGGTCGCGGGCGCGGACGGGGCAGTGCACCCGTGCGCCGGTGCGCGAGAGGAACCGGTCGACCAGGTAGGCGCCGACGAAGCCGGTGGCCCCGGTGACCAGCACGTCCGCGGGGTCGCGCGGGTCGGGGGCCGGGCCGCGCCGTGCGGGCAGCGCGAAACCGAGGCGCCCCTCGGCGCCGAAGTCCGTGGCCTCCCCGGGCTCACGTGCGGCGGGTGCGCCGGCGCGGGCGCGCCGGACGGCCGCGGTGAACTCCTCCACCGTCGGCCCCTCGATCAGGGAGCGGACGAGGGTGCTGCCGTGCTCCGCGCCGATGCCGAGCAGGGCGCGGGTGCGGTTGACCGCCTCCGCCGCCAGCAGCGAGTCGCCGCCGATGCGGAAGAAGTCGTCCCCCGGACGGGGCGTCACCCCCAGCGTCTCCCGCCAGGCCGCGGCGACACCGTCCCGCAGCGACCCGTCGCCGCCCTCCCGCCCGGGGGACGCGGGCTCGCACGGTTCGGGGGCCGCGGACCGCTCCGCGAGGGCGGACCGCTCCGCGAGGGCGGACCGCTCGGCGAGCAGGACCCGGTCGACCTTGCCCGCCGAGGAGACGGGGAAGGACGCCCACCGGTGGAACACACGGGGGACGGCCGCCGGGGGCAGCCAGGCCGCGCAGAAGCCCCGCAGGTCGTCGACGTCGACGCCGCGCCCGGGATCGGCCGGGGTGACGTGGGCGGTCAGGCGCGCGGCGCCGGCCTCCACGACGGCCTCGGCGACGTCGGGGTGTTCGCGCAGGCGCGCCTCGACCTCGTCGGGTTCGATCCTCTGCCCCCGGATCTTCAGCTGGCGGTCGATCCGGCCCCGGTACTCCAGGGCGCCGTCCGCGCCCAGGAGCACACGGTCGCCGGTCCGGTAGAGGCGCTCCCCGCTCCCGTCGGGCGCCGCCACGAAGCGCTCGGCGGTCAGGTCGGCGTCGCCCAGGTAGCCCAGCGCGAGGCCGGCGCCGCCGACGAGCAGCTCGCCCTCCTCCCCGACCGGGGCGGTGGTCCCGTCGGCGCGCACGACGCGGCAGGTGGAGTTGGCGATCGGTCGGCCGATGGGCACCGAGCGCGCCCCGTCCGCGAGTCCGCGGACCTTGTGGAACGTGGACACCACCGTGTTCTCGGTGGGGCCGTAGAAGTTGACGACCTCGGTGTCCGGGCAGGCGCGCAGCACGGCCCGGGCCAGGTCCGGGTCCATAGCCTCGCCCCCGGCCGACACGAAGTCGAGGCCGCGGAACGCCCCGGGGTCCGTCCGGGCGACGTGGTGGAAGACGCTCGTGGTGAGGTAGGCGATGTCGACGGCGTCCTCGCGCAGCCGCCGGTGCAGTGCCTCGGGGGAGACCAGTTCCTCCCGGTCGGCGATGACCAGGCAGGCGCCGCCCGTCAGCGCCGACCAGATCTCGATGGTCGAGGCGTCCGAGGACAGGCCGTAGCCGTGCAGGACCCGGTCCCCCGGACCGGGCCGGGGCAGGCGGGGGTCGGACACCGCCAGGCGGACGACCCCCCGGTGCGGCACCGCGACCGGCTTGGGCCGGCCGGTGGAGCCCGAGGTGAACATGACGTAGGCGCAGTCGCCGGCCGCGGCGCCCGTCGGAGGGAGCGGTCCGGCCGCCGCGGGCCCGGCGTCGGCCTCGATCCCGACCCGCGCGGCGAGGCGCCGCACCCGGCACACCGCCCCCGGAAGGACCACCGCGACGCGCACGCCCGCGTCCTCCGCCATCGCGTTGACGCGGGCGGGCGGGTGGTCCTGGTCCAGCGGCACGTAGGCGCAGCCCGCGCGCAGGACCCCGAGGAAGGCGACGAGCGCCTCGGGGGACCGGCGCCCGCAGACGCCGACCGCGTCGCCGGGACGCGCCCCGGCGGCCAGCAGGCCCGCGGCCACGTCCCGGGAGCGCCGGGCCAGCTCCCCGTAGGTGAGTTCGCGCCCCCTGTGGCGGACGGCGGGGGCCCCCGGCTGTCTGGCTGCCCAGGTGGCGAAGATGTCGTGCAGGAGCGCGTCGCGGAGGTGGTCGGTGACCGGACCGCGTAGGTCCGCCTCGGAGGGGGCGTGCGTTGCCGGACTCTTCGTCACGAGGGGTTCCTCTCGTCGAGTCGAGGTCGTGCCGGCGTCAGGTGAACACCGACGCGGCGAAAGAGGAGAAGTCCGCCGTCCGCCAGCGTTCGGGGCACATGCGGAAGGTGACGTCGTCGTCGAGTTGGCCGGAGGTCGCGGCCAGGTAGTCCCCGGCCTCCCGCGCGCCCAGGTAGCGGACCGCGATGGCGCGGCGCTCGTCCGGGTCGGCGGGGTCGGCGACGTCCACGACCGGCCCCTCCACACTGACGTAGCGGTAGGGGGGCTCCTCCTGTTGCGCGCACAGGCTGAACCTGCCCGCGGCGCCGATGAGGCGCGCCTTGAGGGAGTCGCGGCCGGTCTGCACGACCACGTCGCCGCCGGGGGCGTAGGAGTACCAGACCGGCACGACCAGCGGGGCGCCGCCCGCTCGGGGGTCGTCGACGCCGAGGACGCCCACGTGGACTCCGGCGAGGAACTCCTCGCGTGCGGCTCGGGTCATGGCAGGGAGCATGTGCGGCCTCTCGGATGCTGCGGGGCTTTCGGGGACGGGGAGGACACGGCGTCGCCGGTGATGTCCGCGTGCGCCCTGATCATTGCCGGAGACGCCCCGATGGCAAACAGAAAACGGAGCTTTACGCCTTGTGCACAGCGGAGATGGGTGCTTTTGCAGGCATCTGCGACCCGGGGTGGAAGTGCATTGAGGACGAACGCTTACGGACCCGGCCACCCGTCCGAATCGGCGCGGATCACGCCGCCGCGCAGGCGCGCGCACATCTGTTCACCTAACGGGCACGGCCCTCCCTCCCGCGACCCCCGAGGGTTCGCCGACCGGCAGCCCCGCACGCCCGGCGGAGGGCTCGGTCCGAGTATGCCGACGGGCCGGGGCACTGCCGACTGCTCGCCCGGACCCACGGCCCGGACCGCACAGGGTCTGCCGGGAAACCGGGGTCTACCCCTCGCCCAGGTCCAGCAGGCCGCGCCGGAAACCCGCCGCGACGGCGGCGGCCCGGTCGTTGACGCCGAGCTTGCCGTAGATGTGCAGGACGTGGGTCTTGACCGTGGCCTCGCTGATGAACAGACGGGCCGCCGCCTCCCTGTTGGTGGAGCCGTCGGCGATGAGCCGCAGGATCTCCAGTTCCCGGTCGCTCAGTGCCGCGGCGGGCTCGCGGACGCGGCCGACCAGCCGGGTCGCCACCAGCGGGGAGAGCACGGTCTCGCCGCGCGCGGCCAGGCGGACGGCGCGCATCAGCTCCTCGGGCAGGGCGTCCTTGAGGAGGTATCCGGTGGCCCCGGCCTCGATGGCGGGACCGACGTCGCTGTCGGTCGCGTAGGTGGTCAGGACCAGGACCCGGGCCGGGAGTCCCAGCCGGGCCAGCTCGCGGATGGCGTGCACACCGCCCGTCCCCGGCATGCGCAGGTCCATGAGGACCACGTCGGGCTCCAGGGACCGCGCGAGCTCGACGGCACGGGCGCCGTCGGCGGCCTCCCCCACGACCTCGAACCCCGGGTCGCGGGCGAACATGCCGCGGATGCCGTCCCGGACGACGGGGTGGTCGTCGGCGATCAGGACGCGGACGGGGGCCTCACGCACCGGGGTCCTCCCTGGGAACGGCCGGGACGGAGGCGGAGACCGCCGTCCCGGAACCGGGCTCGGACTCGATCTCCAGTGTCCCCGCCAGGCGGCCCACCCGCTGCCGCATCGACGTCAGGCCGAACCCGCCGTCCGGACCCCGGCCGTCGGTCCCCGGGACCGGGGGCGGCTCGAAGCCCGCACCGTCGTCGCGCACGTCCAGGACGACCAGGTCCTCCATGTACGACAGGGTCACGCCGACCCGGGCGGCCCGGGCGTGCCTGGCCACGTTGGCCAGCGACTCCTGGAAGGTGCGGAGCAGGACGGCCTCGACCTCCCCGTGCAGGGGGCGGACCGGTCCGGTCGCGGTGAAGTCGGCGCGCACACCGTTCAGCCGGGACCACTCGGTCGTGAGGCCGGCCAGGGCCTCGGGCAACGGGGTGTCCTCCAGGGGCGCCGGTCCCAGGGCGTGCACGGACCTGCGCGCCTCCGCCAGGTTCTCGCGGGCCAGGCGGATCGCGTTGGCGACCCGGAGCCGCCACTCGGCACGGTCCCCCTCCGCCCCGCCGGCGGAGCTCCCTGCGGTCCCGCCGCCCTCCGGCGTGCTCCCGCCCCCTCCCCCGGCCTCGGCCCGCTCGGCCGCCTGGAGCTGCGCGATGATGCCGACGAACCCCTGGGCCAGGGTGTCGTGGATCTCCCTGGCCATGCGCTCGCGCTCGTCGTGCGCCCCGGCCTCGCGTGCCTGCACCAGCAGCTGGGCGTGGAGGCCCTCGTTCTCCCGGATGGTCTCCCGCAGCCGCTCCACCATGCGCCCGCGCTCGTCGCTGTGCTCCGTGGTGACCTCGCCGAGCAGGCTGAACGCCGCGACGACGACCACCATGGCGGCGATGAAGAACAGGTACAGGAGGACCGACGAGGGCGTGGGATCGGGCAGTCCGCCCATGTAGGCGGCGACCGTGACGGCGGCGGTGGCCGTCACCCCCGCGAACCTCCACCGGTCCCGCAGGAACTGCCAGGAGTACACGTAGCCGGTGAAGCCGAAGAAGCCCGCGAACCAGACACTGCGGGTGCTGAGCACGGCGATCATGACGACCAGTACGGCGACGGAGGCGGCCGTCATCCCCGGGCGGGAGGCCGGGTCCGGGTTCAGTGCGGTCATCGCCCACAACAGGGCCGCCGTGAGCGCCGCGAGGCCGAGCGTCTCCATGAGCCGCGCCCGGGAGAGGTCGTGGGTGACCAGGGTCAGGAGGGTGGAGGCCGCCAGGAGGACGTAGGGCACGGAGGCCAGGTGGCGGCGCAGCCGCTCCTCCCGCAGCCCGAGGTCGCGCTCGGACACCGTCTCCATACTCACTCCCAGCGGAAGGACCTGGCCGCGGCGAGGCCCAGGACCACGGCGTACGCGGCCATGGTGACCAGGGGCAGCGGCGCGGGGACGCCACCGCTCCAGGCGTCGTCGAGGCTCTGCCGCAGGGCGCCCATCGGGGTGTACCCCCCGGCGAGCGCCAGGATATCGGGCATGTGCTCGACGGGCTGCATGAGTCCGCCCAGGTAGGCCAGAGGGAAGAACAGCAGCACGCCGAAGCCGTTGGCGGACCGTCCGTTGGGGGCGAGCGCGGCGATGAGCAGACCGACGGAGAACATCGCGGCCGTGCCGGCCAGGAAGGCCGCCAGGAACCCCGCGGCCCCGGGCGCGTGGGCCCCGAGGAGGCCGATGCCGGCGACGAGCAGCAGGGAGACCGCGAACACGGTGAGGGCCAGCTGGAGCAGGAGCTGGACGGCCAGCAGGTTGCCGGGGCGGACCGGGGTCACCGAGAGCCTGCGCAGGATGCCCCTCTCCCGGTAGGAGGCCAGGGTCGTGGGGAGCAGGTAGAGGCCGACCATGCCGATCGCCAGCGTCACCGCCATCGGCAGCAGGACGGTGTCGCCCTCCGTGATCCCGCTGCCGAAGGCCACGAGGATGAAGAGGGGGATGGCCAGGGCGAACACCGCTCCGGGTTCGCGGACGAGCAGCTTGGTCTCGACGACGGTGAGCTTGGCAAGCGTCTTCACGACGGTTCTTCCGTTCTCGGGGCCGGGCCGCTCGGGCCCGGAGGTGGAGGCCAGCCCTGGAGGGAGCGGCCGGTCAGGGCGATGAAGGCGTCGTCCAGGGTGCGCTTGTCGATGCGCAGGTCGCGGACGAGCACGTGCTCCCGGGCCAGGGACGCGGTGACCTCGGTCGCGAAGTCCCCCCGCCCGGCCACGACGACCAGGTCGCCGGTGCGGGACACCGAGGCCACCCCGGGGAGGCTCCCCAGCAGGCCGCCCGGCTCGGGGGCCTGCCCGTCCATGAACCGGAAGCTCATCCGGTACTCGGCGTCGACGCCGTCGATCAGCCCCTCGGGGCTGTCGAGGGCCACGACCCCGCCCCGGTCGAAGACCGCGACCCTGTCGCACAGCTCCTCGACCTCGTCCATGAAGTGGCTGACCAGGACCACGGTCACGCCCTCGGCGCGCACCCGCTTGACCAGCTCCCACGTGGCCCGGCGGGCCTGGGGGTCGAGCCCGGTGGTGAGCTCGTCCAGGAACGCGATCCTGGGGTCCCCGACCAGGGCCAGGGCGATGAACAGGCGCTGCTTCTGCCCGCCGGACAGCTTCGCGAACCGGGCGTCGCGCTTGTCCGCGAGGCCCCACCGCTCCAGCAGCTCCCGCCAGTCGCGGGGCCTCGCGTAGAACGAGGCGTACAGGTCCAGCGCCTCCCACACCTTGATGTTCTCGGGCAGCTGCGTGTGCTGGAGCTGGACCCCGATGTGCTCCCGGAGCTCCGTCCCCTGCCCCACGGGGTCCAGCCCGAGCACCCGCACGGTCCCGGAGTCGGGGCGCCGCAGGCCCTCCACGCACTCGACGGCGGTGGTCTTGCCCGCCCCGTTGGGCCCGAGGATCCCGAAGACCTCCCCCTCCTCCACGGAGAAGGAGACCCGGTCCAGGACCACCTGCTTGCCGTACCTCTTGCTGAGCTCTGTGACCTCGACGATCGCCATGCCCACAAGCCTGTCCGCCCGGGCCCCGGAGCGGATCGCCCGTCCGGTCCCGATCCCCCGCGCATCCGGCCGACCCCCGGCATCCACCGAACGGTGGATGCCGGTCCTCCCGCTCACGTGCAATCGGGGTCCGGTCCGCGGGAGGGTGCGCTGCCCGGCCGGGCAGAAGCGGCCCCGGCGACTTCCACGACGTGTTCCAGACGCGCGAGGGTCTCGGCACGGTGGGAGGCGACAAGGACCGTACCGGGGAAGTCGGCGATGACGTCCGAGATCACCCGCTCGGTGGCGGGGTCGAGGCTGGCCGTCACCTCGTCGACGAGGAGGACCCGCGGCCGCCGTACGAGTGCACGGGCAAGGCACAGGCGTGCTCGCTGGCCCCCCGAGAGGCGTACACCGGCTTCACCGAGATCGTCGTCGAGACCGATCCAGTCGGCTGCGCCGACGCGTTCCATCATCGTGTTCAACTCACTGTCCGGCCGCGGAGCGCCGCCGCGCAGCAGGTTGTCCCGGACGGTGCCGTGGAAGAGCACGGAATCCTGGTCGACCAGGGCGACCGCCTCGCGTAGAGCGCGGTCGTCGACGTCCGCGACGGACACTCCCTCGCCTCGGGGCGTGACGAGTTCCACGATGCCGGACGAAGGATCCCAGAGACGGGCCGCGAGGGCGATCACCGTGCTCTTGCCCGAGCCGGAGGGCCCCTTCAGCCCCACGTGTGCCCCGGGGGCCACTTCCATGGACCAGGAGGTGAGAACGGGCGGCCGGTCCTCGTAGGCGAAGCACACGTCGCGGAAGCGCAGACCGAGCGCTCCGGGCGGCAGCTGCCGTGGGTTGTCGGACACCGCGACGACCGGTGGCCGGTTGATCCCGGATGACACGCGCTCGGCGCCGGCAACGAGGGGGTGCAGCCGCGTGAAGGTGGCGGTGGCGTCCGTGACCGCCGCGACGCCGACCAGGGCCAGGGCGATCAGGGCGGGCAGCTCGGCGGGGGACAGCCGCGTCTGCGCGGTGTCCGAGAGGACGCCGGCGGCGGCGCTGCCCACGACGATGACGCCGATGACCACTGCGGTGGTGACGAACTCGCGCAGCGAGGTGACCAGTTGCGCGAGCAGTTCGCGGCGGCGCGCGATGGCGGTGGCGCGTGCGGTGGCCGCACCCGTCTCGGCGACGACCTGCGGGGACAGGCCGTAGGCGAGCACCTCGCGCAGTGCGCCCAGGGCGTCGACGATCCGTGTGGACAGGTCGGATCGTTCCCGCTGCTCCTGTTCCCCCAGGCGTCTGGCCGTTCGCGCCCAGTACAGCGCGCTGCTCGCCAGGACGAGACTGCCCGTGAAGACGACGATCCCGGCCTCAGGCAACAGGATCGAGGCGGTGGTCAGGGAAGCGGTGAACAGCGTGAGGGAGGCGCCGATCTGGGCGATCGTGTGGGCGTAGAAGAACTCGAGCTTCTCGATGTCGTCCATCGCCACGGTGGCGGCGCGGCCCGAGTGCTCGCGGCGCCGGCCGGGGACGCTGCGCGCGTAGGCGTCGAACAACGCCATGCGCAGCCGGGCCAGAACTCGGTAGGCCAGAGCATGCGAGACGTCCATCTCACGCCATGTCAGGACGACGCGCAGCAGCACGAGCCCGATGATGACGGCCCACCACGCGGGTTCCGGCGCTGTCCGCTCCACGACGGCGTGGCCGACGACCCAGGCGGTGAGGATCGTGACGCCGGCCAGGGTCAGCGCGCTCGCGGTACCGACGGCATAGCTCCACAGCATTCCGCGCCATTCCGGTCGCAGCACGGGAAGCAGCCCGCGGAAGGTGTCGGCTGCGGAGAGGGTGATCATGACGGGTTCCTGTCCAGGTGCACCGGGTCGAGGCGCAGTATGTGAGAGACCCCGGTGAGGGATTCGGGACGGTGGCTGATCATCACGACGACGCGATCGCGGGCGACGCGGTGCAGCGTGTCGATGACACCGGCGGCCCGATCCGCGTCCAACGCGCTCGTGGGTTCGTCCACGAGGAGAACCGGCCGGCGCGCGAGCAGCGCACGGGCGAGGGCGAGGCGCTGGCGTTGACCGCCTGACAGGTTCGTGCCGGCTTCGGCGACCTCGGTGGAGAAACCGAGTGGAAGACTCCGGATCTCGTCCAGGATCCCGGCGGCGTCGCAGGCGGCGAACAGCTCCGCCTCCTCGGGGTCGCCGGTGACGGCGAGGTTGTCGCGGATGGTCCCGGCGAAGAGCACGGGCCGTTGGGAGACCACGGCGATATCGGAGGTGCGCAGAGGCCGCCCGTCGAGTTCGACGTGCCCCGCACGTGGAGCGAGGAAGCCGAGGAGGAGGTCGAAGAAGGTGGACTTTCCCGCTCCGGAGGCTCCGACGACGGCTGTGAGGGTCCCCCGCCGGGCGGTCAGGTCAAAGTCCTGGAGGACGTCCCGGTGGGCGTCGGGGTAGCGGAAGGTCAACCCCCTCACGCTCAGCAGTTCCGCCGTACCGTCGGCGGGGGCCCGCCCCCCGGGAGCGGGCGTCGCGGGATCCGGAGCGGTGCCGCGCGGTTCGGTGAACGCCCCGATGCGGTCCAGGGCGGGAACCGCGGTGAGGCCGAGGAATCCGGCGTGCCAGTGCCGTGAGAGGTCGCGGACGGGCCGGAAGGCCTCCGAGGCCAGGAGGAGGATCAGGTAGACCTCGACGGCCGGGGCCTGTCCTGTGACCGCGTGCGCGGTGGCGGCGATCGCGGCGGCGACCACCCCTGCCTGGACGGCGAGGTCGGTGACGGCCGTTTCGGCCAGGGAACCGCGCATGACGCGCTCGGTGGCGCGGCGCAGTGCCTCTGAACGGTCGTCCAACCGTTCCCGGGTTCCCGACACGTCGCCCAGGGTGCGCAGGGTGGCCATGCCGCGGAGTGATTCGAGCAGGTCGGCGCTGAGCGCGTCGTAACTGTCCCAGTGATCGAGCCCGCGCCGGGCCATCATCCGCTTCCAGGCCAGGGGTCCCAGCAGCGCGAACACGATGGCGGCGGCGACCAGCAGCCCGGCTCCCGGTGAGAGCAGGAACAGGCCGGACACGGCGATCGCGCAGGTGGGAAAGATGTGCGCGACGGCGGGGATGTACTTGGAAACGTAGGCGTCGGTGCCGTCGACGCCGTCGCTGAGGCCCGAACGCATCGACCCGTCGCGGGCGACCGTGTCGTGCAGGCGCCGGGGTACGAGCGCCGCCGCCATGGCGCGGCCGCGCACCGCTTGTCGGACCCGGCCTCCCAGCAGCGTCGCGGCAGAGGTCTGTGCCAGGGAGAGCGCCAGTCTCAGCAGCGCGATACCGACGATGAGCGCGACCGCCACGAGCACGTCCCGGGGGCGTCCGTCCAGCACCGCCGACATCGACCAGGCGATCGCCCCGGCCTGGCCGAGATGGGTGAGGAAGACGAGCACCAGCAGCCCGACGCTCCAGGCCAGAGCCGCGGGAAAACGAGCTGCCTCCCGCCACAGCTGGGGGACGATCATCATGCGTCGGGCTCCTTGTCGAGGACGTGTCCGCCGGGAAGCATCGCCGGGGCGTGGACGATCCGGCGGTTGTGTGTGGCGACGAACCGGTTGAACGGCACGGAGGCCGCCCGACCGGGTGGGGGATCTCACTGACCACGTCGGGGGACGGCGGTCACCCGCAAGGGTTCTCGACGAGGGCGTTGCTGTGCGAGGCCGGCAGATGTGCCGGCTACGCGGACTCGTCGATCTCGGTGACGATCCGGTCGTTCACGACGAGACCCCTTTTACGGTCGGATCGCGCGCCGGTGCTCCGCACCGACGCGTGTCCGTGGGGGCGAACGCCACACACCGTACTTGAAAATGATTTTCACTTACAATAGCTTTGCCCCATGAACCCCCAGAAGCTCCTTGTGCCCGACTACCGTGCGGTACGCACGTACGCCGTCGGCGGCGGGGCCGCGAGTGAGCTCGGCGACGCGGTCCCGGCCGGACACGCCGGGGTTCTCAAGCTGCCTCCGCGCGGCCGGGGGAGCTCCGCGCCGACCTTCGCCGTCGACCGCGCCGAGCCCGGGACGGACGTACCTCACCGGACACCGCTCCCCCCGATGTCGCGTCCACCGGCCCCCGGGCGCCTACCGCGGGACCCGGCCGGCGGCTCACCGGCACAGAGGCGGGCCGTAGCCGTCGATCCCGGCGGGACGGGGTTCCCGGTCACGCGGGGCGGCGACGGACAGCCGCACGTGACCGAGGGGGACGAACCCGACACCGTCGCCGTGCCCGGCCCGCTCGCCGAGGGCGGACGCCTCCACCGGCGCGGTGGCGACACCGACACATCAGGCGGTGAGGGATGAGGGCCCACCCCCTGGGGCGACGACGGCTCGGTGGGTTCGGTGACCCGGACACCCCTGAGGGCGTCGAGCACCTGCGCCGGATCTCCCCCTGGAACGCGCCATGGCCCCACTCCCGGCTGCGCTCCCCCTCGCGTTCTCGGCGTCGTGCCCGCTGAGGACGCCCGGGTGAACACCGTCGACACCGCGGCGGTCCGAGCGGTGCGGCGCGCAGGCGGCGACGCCACCGTGTGGCGCGTGCCGCGCACCGGTCACGGCAGCGACCACCTCGACAGCCCCCACCTTCCCGGGGCGACCGTCCTCAGCTTCGCCGCCCCGACCGGGTCACGCACGACCTGGTCACAGACCACCTGAAAGAGCAACCACCGCTGATGGCAAGAACAACCACGGGGGGACGCGCGCCGTCCCTCCTTCACCTCCTGCTGCGCAAGGCGCGGCCAGAGGGTGACGCGCCCGACGGCCCGCAGGGTCCTCCCGGAACCACGCAAGCAGCCGGCCGCCGACGACGCGGCGCCCTCGCCGTTCGCCTACTCGTGCCGACCCTCGTGCTCGTCCTGGTGGCGGTCCTGCTGTTGTCGACGACCGTCGGGACGATCGCCGTCTCCCCGACGGACGCCCTGCGTATCGTCATCGGCCACCTCGTGCCCGGCATGCCCTGGATGTCCGACGGATCACTGAGCACATTGCAGGACAACGCCATCTGGCAGTTCCGGCTCCCCCGCGCGCTCCTGGCCGCGACCGCCGGGGCCGCACTCGCCCTGGCCGGTGCTCTGATGCAGGCCGTGGTGCACAACTCCCTGGCCGAGCCCTACATTCTGGGCGTCTCCGCCGGCGCAGGCGTCGGCGCGGTGTCGTTCATCGTGCTGGGCGTCGGTGTCAGTTCCCTGGGGATGGGGACCGCGGCGTTCGTGGGAGCCCTGATGGCCACGGCGGCCGTCTACCTCCTCGCCCACAAGAACGGGCGCATCGCACCACAGCGCCTCATCCTCGCGGGGGTCGCCCTCGGCTCCCTGTTCAGCGCCGTGACCAGCTACCTGACCATCGCCACCGACGCCCAGAACGTCTTCAGCATCATGTTCTTCCTTCTGGGCTCGGTCTCCGCCGCCACGATGGGACACCTCGCCCTGCCGGTGGCGGCCCTGATCGCCGTGGGACTCTACGCGGTGTTCCGGGCGCGTGCCCTCAACGCCCTGCTCATCGGAGACGACGCGGCCGCGTCACTGGGCGTCAACGTCAACCGGATGCGCAGCGGGGTCCTCGTCGCCGCGGCCCTGCTGACCGGGTCCGTGGTCGCGGTCTGCGGCGGCATCGGCTTCGTCGGCCTGGTCATCCCCCATATCTCACGCATCCTCGTCGGCGCCGACCACCGGAAGATGCTCCCGGTCGCTCTCCTGGGAGGCGCGGCGTTCCTCGCGACCTGCGACCTGTTGGCCCGCACCCTCGCAGCCCCGTCGGAGATCCCGCTGGGCGTGCTCACCGCACTGGTCGGAGCGCCCTTCTTCCTGTGGCTGTTGCGACGGGACCGCGCGGGAAGCGTGGGGGTGGACCGATGAGAGTGGACATCGAGAACCTGGCCGCCCACCGCGGTGGACGGCCGGTCGTGAGCGATGTGAGCATCCAGGTGCCCTCGGGCTCCGTGCTGGGACTGCTCGGTCCCAACGGGAGCGGCAAGTCCACGCTGCTCCGGGTGGTCTCCGGCCTGGCCGCGCCCTCGTCCGGACGTGTGAGCCTGGACGGCACCGACATCACCGCCCTGAAACGCACGGACCTGGCCCGTCGCGTGGCGGTGATGGCCCAGGAGCACAGCGAGGAGTTCGAGATGCCCGTGCTCGACATGGTCCTGCTCGGGCGGATCCCGCACGGGCGCGGATACGGTCGCGACTCCGACCAGGACATCGCCACGGCACAACAGGCCCTGGAACGCGTGGGAGCCGCGCACCTGGCGGACCGCTCGTTCTCCGCCCTGTCCGGGGGCGAGCGGCAACGGGTCCTGTTCGCCCGCGCGCTCGCCCAGGACACCCCGGTCCTGGTCCTCGACGAACCGACGAACCACCTCGACATCGCCCACCAGATCGAACTCCTCGATCTGATCAGGTCCACCGACCGCACCGTCCTGGTCGCTCTGCACGACCTGAACCTCGCGGCGCGCTCATGCGACACCGTCGGCGTTCTCCACCAGGGACGCCTGCTCTCCCTCGGCGCTCCGGAGGAAGTCCTCCACACCGACCTGATCCGCTCGGTCTTCGGTGTGGACTCGACCTCGGTCGCCCACCCCCTTTCCGGACGGCGCCATTTCCTCTTCGACTCCCGCAGTCCGGAGAGTCCGGACGGCCGTCCCACGACCCACCAGTTCTCCCGAACCCAGGAAGAGACCGAAGCCCCATGACACATCCCTCAGCCGAGACCCCGTCGGTGTTCCGCGGCCGTCTCCCGAACCTCGCGGTCGCGTGCACCGCTCTCGTGACGCCCTTGCTGCTGACCGCCTGCGGCACGGGGGTCGTCAGCCCGGAGGAGACCGCAGATGCGGGGGAAGCAGTGGTGATCACCAACTGCGGACGCGAACTCTCCTTCGGGACCACGCCCACCAGCATCGTCGGGATGATGCCCTCCCAGACCGAACTGCTCATCCGGCTCGGCGTCCAGGACTCCCTGGTCGGCCAGGCACAGACCGCCGTCTCACCGTTGTCGGACGACATCGCCGAACACGCGGCCGACGTCCCTGAGATCAGCACCGACGCGCCGCCGGCACGTGAGGACCTGCTCGCCGTCGAACCCGATCTCGTCGTCTCCCCCACGGAGTACGAGTTCACCGCCGAACAGGGCTTCGCCGGAATCGACCAGCTGAACCAGAACGGCGCCGAGGCCTATGTCGCGACCGGGGGATGCGCGGAGCGCCGCAACACCGCAGAGGTCACCGACCTGTTGACGGACATCGCCAACCTCGGTGAGATCCTGCGTGTTCCCGACGCCGCGGAGGAACTCACCCAGGAGTCGGAGGAACGGCTGGCCGCCGTCGAATCCGCGATCAGCGGCTCGCCGCGCCCCACCGTCGCCCAGGTCTTCATCGAGGGCAACTCGCTGTCGGCGATCGGCGCCGGCGTCGAGGCGGACATCATCGCCACGGCCGGCGGGGACAACGTCTTCGATCCCGACTCCCCCGAGTTCGCCGACTTCTTCGCCGCCGAGATCAACCCCGAGGAGATCATCAGCCGTGCCCCCGACGCCATCGTGTTCGGAGTGAGCGGCCCCGGGAACGAGGAGCGGTCGCTCGACTACCTTCGCAGCACCTTCCCCGACCTTCCCGCCGTGGAGAACGACCTCCTCATCGCCGTTCCCTCCAGCGATCTGCACCCCGGTACCCTCGGCAACATCGAGGCGGTGGAGACGATCGCCCACCGCCTCTACCCCGACGCCTTCTGAACCAGGATCTCCTGCCGGGCCGCACCGCCGCGCAGCACCCCGGTGACGTCGTCCAGGCCGGAGATCCCCGCGAGAGGCGGCCCCGTTCACCGGGGCCGGGCCGTTCCACGGCGTCGGTGACGACCCGTGGGACGGCCCGGCCCCCGCCTTCGAGCCCACCCCGTCCGGGAGCGGGCCGAGGCGCCCCCGCGCCCGAGCGCGTCGGCGCCGCACCGTCCCCGCCGCCTCACACCCCGCTTTGCCCTCGGAGTACTCGAACCTTATTATATTCGCATGAGTGAAGGTAAGAAGGTTTGCAGCTTCGGACCGGACAGCCCCTACGTGGATCTCGCGGCGGAGGTGTTCAGACTCCTCGCCGACCCCACCAGGATCAGGATCATCCTGGCCCTGCGCGAGACCGAGCACTCGGTCGGCGAGCTCGCCGAAGCCGTCGGCAAGTCACCGACCACCGTCTCCCAGCACCTGGCCAAACTGCGCTGGGGCCGGATCGTGGCCACCCGCCAGGAGGGCACCCGGGTCTTCTACCGCCTCCAGGACGAGCACGCCCGAGAACTGGTCGCCCAGGCGGTCTTCCAGGCCGAGCACGCCCTGGACGAGACCCCCGCCCACCACCGTGCCGGAGTCGATGCGCGCCCGCACCGGGGCACGGCCGCCTCCTGCCCCGCCGCAGACACCGGCGACACCGCCCAGGAACAGGCATGACACCGCCCCGGGCTCCGGCCGTCGTCCAGGACCGGGTCCTGCCCCGGCCCCCTTCGGTCCTCGCCACCGGACTGAAGCTGCCCGAGGTGCGCTGGGCCCTGGCCGCGCTGGTCCTGTTCCTCCTGGGTTGGGGGCTCCAGCTGAGCGGCGCCCCGGCGCCGCTGTGGTGGAGCCTCTACCTGGCCTGCTACGCCACCGGCGGCTGGGAACCCGCCCTGGCCGGGCTGCGCGCCCTGCGCGAGAAGACCCTGGACGTCGACCTCCTGATGATCGTCGCCGCCATCGCCGCAGCCTCGATCGGGCAGGTCTTCGACGGGGCCCTGCTCATCGTCATCTTCGCGACCTCCGGCGCACTGGAGGTCGTCGTCACCCAGCGCACCGCGGACTCGGTCGACTCCCTGCTGAACCTGGCCCCCGAACAGGCCACCCTCCTGCACGGGGACGGCACCACGACCACGGTCGCCAGCCGCGAGCTGGAGCCCGGGGAGCGCATCCTGGTCCGCCCCGGGGAGCGCATCGGCGGTGACGGGACCGTGGTCGACGGAACCAGCGAGGTCGACCAGCAGGCCATCACCGGCGAGTCCGTGCCCGTGGTCCGCGGGGTGGGCGACGAGGTCCTCTCGGGCACCGTCAACGGCACCGGGACCCTCACCGTGCAGGTCACCCGGCCCGCCTCCGCCTCCGTGATCGCGCGCATCGCCACCCTGGTCGAGGAAGCCTCCGAGACCAAGGCCAGGACCCAGCTGTTCATCGAGAAGGTCGAACAGACCTACTCCTTCGGCGTGGTCGTCGCCACCCTCCTGGTACTGGCCGTGCCGATGCTGTTCTTCGGCCACGCCTTCGAGGACGCGCTGCTGCGCGCGATCGTGTTCATGATCGTCGCCTCCCCCTGCGCGGTGGTGCTCTCCACCATGCCGCCGCTGCTGGCCTCCATCGCCAACGCCGGCCGCCACGGCGTCCTGGTCAAGTCCGCGACCGTCATGGAGGGCATCGGCCGCACCACTGTGGTCGCCTTCGACAAGACCGGCACCCTCACCGAGGGTGCCCCCGAGGTCACGGACATCGGTCCCGTGACCGGCCACGGCGCCGACACGGTCCTGGCCCTGGCCGCGGCGGTCGAGCACTACAGCGAACACCCCTTGGGCCGGGCGATCGTGCGCGCCGCCGCCGAACGCGGCCTGCCCCTGCAGGAGGTCACCGGCTTTCGGGCCCTGCCCGGACTCGGGGTCGTCGGCCGTGTGGACGGGAGCACCGTGACCGTCGAGCGGGGCGCCGCCGACTCCTCCACCACCGGCACCCTGGTACAGGTGCGACGCGACGGGTCGCTGATCGGAACGATCACGCTGACGGACCGGCTGCGTCCGGACGCCCCCGCGGCGGTCCGTGCCGCAGCCGGTCTCACCGGGGCTCCCGCGGTACTGCTGACCGGCGACAACCCGGCCGCCGCGGCCACGGTGGCCGAGCGCACCGGCATCGGCACGGTACACGCCTCTCTGCTGCCACCGGACAAGGTCGCCCTCGTCACCGGCCTGGAGGCCCGGGGCGAGAGGGTCCTGCTGGTCGGCGACGGCATCAACGACGCCCCCGCCCTGGCGGCCGCCTCCACGGGGGCGGCCATGGGCCGCCGGGGCTCGGACCTGGCCCTGGACACCGCCGACGTGATCATCGTGCGGGACGAGCTCGGCTCGGTGGCCAATCTGGTGCGGCTGTCCCGCAGGGCCCGCCGGTACGTGATCGCCAACCTCGCCGTCGCCGCCACCGTGATCACGGTCCTGGTCACGTGGGACCTGGTCGCCACACTGCCGCTGGCACTGGCGGTGGCAGGGCACGAGGGATCCACCGTGCTGGTCGCGCTCAACGGCGCACGCCTGCTGCGCCGATCCGCCTGGGAGGCGTGAGGGAGCGGGCCTCCCGGGGCCCGGCGATCAGGACGACCGGCTTCCGAGGCCGGGAGGACGGCCGGGGCGACCTGAGGCCCCCGCGCCGGAAGCCCACGGAGAGAACGCTCCCCGCCTGCCGGAACCGCTACGGCGCCGCCCGGGAGGCGTTCGTGCGGAGGCAGGCGGGGACCGGGGTGTCCGGAAGGTTCGATGAGGGCCCGGCCGCGGCCCCGGTGGTCAGCCGGCCAGTTGCCGTTCCAGGTCCGAGGCGTCGTGCAGGGCTGTCATCTGTGCGAAGCGTCCGTCCCGGATCTCGTAGACGGCGTATTCGACGATCTCGAACGAGGCTCCGGTGGGAGCCGCTCCGAGCCATTCCCTCACGGGGGTTCCCGTGTTGATCGCACGGACCGCCGCGCGGTCGCCGTCGACGAGGAACTCCTGGACCTCCCAGTGGAGGTCCGGCACTGCTTCGATGTCCGCCTTCTGGAGCGCGATGACGGTGTCCCGGGTGCCCGGAACACCGTTCAGCACGACTTCGTCGTGGATGAACTCGTCCATGCCGTCGAACTTGTGGGCGTTGAGCTCCCCGACGTAACGACGGTAGAACTCGTGGATGTCAAAGTCGGCCATGATGTCTTCCTCTCCGGACCCGGTCGGGAACCGCACCGGAATCCCGACGACTCGCGATGCCCTCCGCGGACCGGTCGTGACGGCGGTCGCTCCTGCTTCTCCTCCGGGGTCCGCACGGGCTCACCAGGGCAACTCCCCGAATTCGTCCTGGAAGGTCCCGGTCGGACCGTGGGCGTCGAGACCCGCCAGACGCACGACGGCCCTCGCGCTCTCCGCGGGCGGCCTTCCGATTCCGAAGGCGGCCGTCATGTCCGTGGCGGTGGTGCCGGGCTCCAGTGCGTTGAACCTGATGCCCGGCTCGGACTTGGCGTACTGGAGCGTCAGCATGGTGGCCGCCGTCTTGGACGCGGAGTAGAGGGCGAGAGCGGACGGCAGGTGGAACTCCGGCCGGTCGGGGTTGGTCACCGCCCAGAACGACCCGGCACTGCTCGACACGGTCACCACCGTGGGGTTGGAGGATCTGCGCAGCAGGGGCAGCGCCGCTTCCGTGACGCGCACGATGCCCACCACGTTGGTGTCGAAGACCCGCAGGGCCGTGGGACCGTCGGGGGCCCCGAGCACCTGGATTCCCGCGTTGTTCACCAGGACGTCGAGCCGGCCCTCGGCCGAGTCGATGGCGCCCAGCGCATCGGCCACCGACGCGTCGTCGGTCACGTCGAGCTGCACGAAGCGCGCGCCGGCCTCCGCCGCCGCCTTCTCGCCCCGTCCGACGTCACGCGCGCCGATGTAAACGGTGTGGCCCAACGCCACCAGCTGTTGGGCTGTCTCGAAACCGATGCCTTTGTTGGCGCCGGTGATCAATGTGACGGTCATGCCCGTCCCCTCGGAGTAGGTGTCGCGATCGGGTCGTGGGGAACGCTATGCACGGTCGCGCGTCGACGACAGGGCCCTCCGGAGCCTGGGGTGCGACAGGGCCCCCTCTGTCCGCCCCGGCACTCTTTAGGCTGGTCGTATGAGTGAGACATCGAACCCCCTGGGCGCTTTCCTGCGTGCTCGACGCGAACTGGTGTCACCCGAGCAGGCGGGTATCCCCGAGTTCGGCGTGCGGCGTGTTCCCGGGCTGCGGCGCGAGGAGGTCGCCATGCTCGCCGGGATCAGCGCGGACTACTACCTGCGGCTGGAGCGGGGCCGCGATCGCAACCCCTCGGCGCAGGTGCTCGAGTCGATCGCGCGGGTGCTGCGCCTCGACGACGCCCACTTCGCCCACCTGTCGACCCTGGTCGCCGAGACACCGCGCAGGCGCAGACGGCGGCCGCGCAAGGAGAGTGTGCCTCCTGGCACGCTCAAGCTCTTGGACTCCCTCGCCCAACCGGCCTTCGTCGAGGATCGGTATTTCGACATCCTGGCCTCGAACGCCCTGGCCAGGCAGCTCTCTCCGCGCCTGGTGGTGGGGGGCAACCAACTGCGGGACATGTTCCTGGATCCGGCGGAGCAGGCTCTGCACCCGGAGTGGGAGAACGTCACGGAATGCTACATCGCGAACTTGCGGCAGGCCGTGGGCAACGAGATCGACGACCCCCGGTTCATCGAACTCACCGGAGAGCTGGCCCTGGCCAGCGCCCGGTTCCGCCAGCTCTGGGCCCGGCACGAGGTGCGGGGACAGCGCGGGGAGAAGCTCCGGTTCGACCACCCGCAGGTCGGGGAGCTCAACCTCAACAGGGAGCGGCTGAGTATCGGCGGGGCCGAGACCCTGCAACTCGTGGTGTACCACCCGGACGCCGGGTCCTCGGACGCGGAGAAGCTGGCCCTCCTGGCCTCGGCGGCCCTGCCCACCGCGGACACGGCATCACAGGCCCGGCAACTCAGCGCGTGAAAGAGGCGTCCAGCACAGCCGTGCTCGGAGCTATCGATGGCAGGCGCGGGCCCGACCCTTTCAGGGGGCGAGCCCGCGGCTCACAGGAACGGCGCCTGCTGGAGGAGCCGCACCCGCTCGCGTTGGACGTCGAACTCCTCTGCCCGCTTGCCGCGCTGCCGCCACAGCACCGCCAGCCACCGCAGCGCGCAGGTGCGCTGCGCGGCCAGGAACCGCTCCCGGTGACCGCCGTCGACGCCTATGTCCACGGCCAGGGCGCGCAGGGTGTCGTCGTCGATGTGGCGCATGCTGATGTGCTCGACCAGTTCGGCGGCCTCGTAGGCCGTATCGCTGTACCCGGCGAACTCGAAGTCCACCACCGCGATCGTTCCGGTGGCCTCGTTCCACAGCCAGTTGAGCAGGTTGCTGTCGCCATGGGAGAACACCCGTGGCGCAGGGGCGGCCAAGGTGTGGGCGTCACCGGCGTCCTCCCACACCGCCGACATCGCCTCCAGGTCGCGGGTGAGCGGGCCCGGTTCGGCCTCGCGCAGGGCGGGCGCCCACACCCGGGTGATGCGGTGGATGTAGTGGCCGGCCGACTCCGACCGCGACAGCTCGGCGAACGGGCCGACCGGCACGTTCAGCATCTCGCGCAGCTTTTCGACCAGCGCAGGCCAGGGCCTGCCCAGGTGCGCATCGGCTTCCAGCAGGGCGCCGGGCAGCAGCGTCAAGGCTGCGGCAGGCAGCACATCATGGTCGTCGTGCCACAACAGCCGGGGCACCCGGTCCACACCGTGCCGTTCCAGATGGGACAGAGCCAGGGCTTCGCTGCCGGAGCGGTCGCGCTTGTCGGTGCGGTACAGCTTCAGGCACACCGGGCCGGCCGGGCTGTCCCATCGGTAAACGCGGTTGCTGCGGCCTCCCGACAACGGAGTGAGTCCCCACTCGGGCAGCGGGCCGTCCAGCAGTGCGGGCTCGTGCTCGTGGATCCGCCGCAGTTCCGCCAGCGCGTCGGTGGGGACCATCATGGGCAGGGGCTCCCTTCGGGCCGGACGTCGACACACGAACTCCTGCACCGGGGCGGGCCGAGCCGTGGCGCAGGGCGAGTTCGTACATGTGGGAGCGGGACACCACTGCGGCGATGCCCGCGAGCAGCAGCACGGCCGCGACGGTGATCCGTCGTGACCAGCGGGAGGACTCCATCCGATCAACCATTCCGGTGACCGAGGGACCTTCGCCGGGACGGAAACCACCCTGCGCTCCAGAGTGAGGGACACCCGTCGCCCAGTGGCTCTCCACAGCCGCGACCGTCTCCCAACGCAACCTTACGACCTGGGCGAGCACTCATCGGCGCAGATCGCGACCGCCCTGAACCACCTCGGCACGGCAGAGGTCACCGGCTCCCCGGTTCCCTCTCCCTCCCCTACCCCGGGCGGGTCGCGGACATGAAGCGGGCGGAGTAGTACGGCCCCTCGACGGGCTCGACGCGGATGTCCGTCCCCGACCGGGCGGCGTTGACCATCGTGCCGTCGCCGGCGTAGATGGTCACGTGGGAGGGGGCGGGGCCGCTGCCGGTGTCGTAGAAGAGCAGGTCGCCGGGGACGAGGGAGTCGAGGGCGACCGTCTCCCCGGCATCGACCTGGTCGGTGGTCACGCGCGGGATCCGCACCCCCGCGGCCTGCCAGGCCTTCATGACCAGGCCCGAGCAGTCGAACCCCTCGGGGCCCGTCCCGCCCCACACGTAGGGCTTGCCGACCTGTTCGAGGGCCCATTCGGCGGCGGTCCGGCCCTTCTCGCCGCCGGATCCGCTCACGGCGTGCCCTCCGTCCGCTGCGGTGTCGAACTCCTCGTACTCGGCGATGTTGGCCAGGACGTTCTCAACGTAGGTGTCCCAGGGGTTATAGCGCGAGAGCGCGTCGGCGAGCTGTTCCTCGTGGGTGAAGTCCACCGTCGCCAGGGGGTGGCCGGTGCACAGTTCCGCGGCGGTGGAGGCGGTGGCGTCGTAGACGTTGTGCGGGTCGGCCTCGCCGTCCCCGTCGCCGTCCACTCCGTGCCCGGCCCACCACGCCGGTAGTAACTGGGTTACCCCCACCGCGGCGTCGTACTCCGTGTCACCGTCCCAACGTCCCTTGTCACTGTCCGTGTGGGCGGTGCGGTTGCCGCCCGCTCCGGTGCCGTCCAGCCTCGGTCCGACGACGGGCGGGTCGGTGTCCCCGTCGGGCGCGATGGTGTGGCCGGCGGCGTGGTCGGACTCCTCACGGCCGATGCCCGCCAGGACCGCCCAGCTCATCCCCGTGCAGCCCGGGTGCCGCTGCTCCAGGCCGCGGGCGGCGCGCCGGTAGGCGTCGAGGAGGACCGCGGGTATTCCGGGCACCTCCCCCGCCTGCGCCCGCGCGTCCTCGACGCGTTCGCGCTCGCCGCTCCCCGTCCCGACCGCGCCGAGCACCGTGACCAGCACCATGACGAGGGCGGCGGTCCCGACGACCGGTTTGAGCACCGGTCAGGCGAGTTCGACGAGCGGGCGGACACCGCAGTCGGGGTCGCCCGCCCTGCGCCAGACGGGGCGGGTGGGGCCGGGGTAGGCGAGCCGGGCGTGCGTGGTCACGTGGACCGGTACCCGGGGGCCGCCGTCCAGGACGCGGCACAGGCTGGTCAGGCGCCTGGGGCCGGGGACGACGAACAGGACCGGGGTGGCCAGCCGTGTCTCCACGGCGAGGTCGCGGTAGCGGCTGATCTTCTCGGTGAGGCGGACCAGCGGCTCGGTGCCGGTGTCGTACTCGACGAAGGCGTCCAGGGTGGTTCCGTCCTGGCGCCAGCGCAGGTAGCCGTCGGGGCAGACGCGGTGCCCCCAGGCGGTGCGGCAGCGGGCCTCGGACCACCAGCGCTGGAGCGTGGCGCCGGGTGTGGCGCGGGCGGTGGTGGCGAAGCGCACGTAGGTCTGGGCCAGGCCGGTGGCGTGGCCGAGCCGGGTGGAGGCGCGCAGGCGCAGGTGGGTGTCGGGCCGGTAGCCGATCTGCTTCGGGGTGAGGCCGAGCCGGGTGGCGACGACCCTGGCGCCCTCGGGTCCGAGCGTCCAGTGGTGGGGCGCGTTCCAGCCGTGGTGGCGGGGTGTGAAGCGGTCGGCGAGGTCGTTCTCGGCGAATCCGAGCAGGCGGCGCTGTGCCGCGCGCGAGGCGGTGCCGGAGAAGAACAGTTCGCCGATCTGCGGGGTGGTCAGGACGCGGTGGAGGTGCAGGGTGTCCAGGATGCGCAGGTCGCGCTCGGTGAGTCGGATGGTGGCCATCAGCGGTGGTGCTCCTGTCGGCGCGGGTCGGTACGTCGGGTGCGTTCGGGCTGCGGGGCGAAGCGGCGGGCGGCCTTGCGGACCTGGCGTGCGCGGCCGTTGACGGGTTCGGGCAGGGGCTCGGTGCGCATGGTGGACGCGGGCAGTTCGGCGGCGCCGTGCAGAGTGCGCACGGCGGCCTGGTGGGGTCCCAGGTGGGAGAGGTCGTGGGCGTTCAGGTGCGGGAGCGTGTGCTGGGCGAGCGTGGCGGCGTCGTCCGGTGAGGTGGTGAAGAAGACCTTGGTGCGGCAGTTCGCGGCCACGGCGGCGCGGGTGGCGGGCGGGAGCTGGCCGAGTTCCTGGTGGGCGATGACCATGGCGGTGCGGTAGCCGCGGGCCTCGGCGAGCATGTCGGCGACCGAGCCGGGCAGGCGCAGGAAGTTCGCGGCCTCGTCCAGGTAGAGGCAGGTGTCCGGGCGCCGGTGCTCGGGCGTGGTGGCGCGGGCGGTGACGGCGTTCCAGGCGGCGGCCAGGACCAGGGTGCCGACGAGCGACGCGGTGTCCTCGCCCAGGCGGCCCTTGGGCAGGCGCATGAGGATCAGGCCGCCGTGGTCGAGCAGGTGGGGCAGGTCGACGGTGGAGGCCCCGGAGGCCAGGACGGACGCGGCCCAGGGTCGGAGCAGGATCGCGCGGAGCTTGTTCAGGAGCGGGTCGGTGGCGGCGGCGCGCATCTGCGGCGACTGGAGCGTGTACCAGTGCCAGAAGTCGTCGAGCGCGGTATCGGGGCGCTGTCCGGTGAGGACTCCCGCCCGGAAGGCGTCGTCGGCCAGGAGGCGCGGGATGTGCCCGATGGTCAGGCCGGGGTCCTGGGCCCGGGCGAGGGTCAGGGAGGTGGCCCTGAGGATGTCCTCGGTCCGCGGCCCCCAGGAGGAGGCGTGGATCCTGCGGAAGATGCCGGTGAGGGTGTCGGCGGCGTGCTCGGGGGTGCCGAGGCGCAGGACGTTGAGCCGGGGCGGCGGCGTCGGGTCGGCCGGGTCGAACAGCACGGTGGCGTCGACGGAGCGTCTGGGCAGGCGGTCGAGGACGTCCAGGACGAGGTCGCCGCGCGGGTCGAGGAGCAGGGCGCTGCGTCCGGCCTCGGCGTCCTGGAGGACCATGCGCGCCAGGAGCGTGGACTTGCCGGAGCCGGTCTTGCCGATGACGTGGGTGTGCTGGCGGGCCTCCGCGATCCCCGTGGCGACGGGGCGGCGGGGACCGGCGTCGGCCTCGCCCAGGACGCGGCCGGCGCGGGGCACCCGCGGGTCGGGGGCGACGCGGCGGGCGCCCGCACGGGTGAGTCCGGGGACGGCTGCGTCGGTGGGCAGGTGGGCGATGGCGGCGAGTTCGGCGGTGCTGAGCAGGGAGCCGCGGGCCAGGTGGCGGCGGCCCGTCCACAGGCCGGGGAAGGGGGTCCACTGGCGGCGGAACCCGTTGAGGCCGGAGGTGTAGGCGGACAGGAAGGCGGTGATGCCCTTGGCCCGGGCGCGCAGGCGTCCGGCCGCCGGGCGGCCGGGGTGCTCGGTGCTGGTCAGGACGATGACCTGGCAGGCCAGTCGGGGTGAGGCGGCCTTGGTGAGGATGGCGCGCACGTCGTCGGCGGTCCCGGGGTACAGGGTGGTGCGGCCGCCGCCGCGAAAGGGCGTGCCGGTCGCCAGGAGCGGGGTGCCGAGGCCGCGCAGGCGTGCGGCGGCGGTGCGGGCGCCGGCCGCCCGGCGCGGTCCGGCGGGGCGGGCGCAGACGCGGACCACGGCGTGCTGGCCCGGGGTCAGGTCGGAGAGTTCGCCGAACAGGTTGCGCAGGGGGTCGTCGGCGAAGCCGGTGCGGAGCGGGTACTGGTCCCCGCGGGCCAGCCGCTGCCAGCTCCCGGTGACGTGCTCGCCCCGCGGGACGGCGGCGGTGGCGCGGCGCAGGCGGGTGGTGGCGCCGGGCCAGTCGGCGGCCACGGCGCGGGCGAGGGCGTGGGCGTCGACGGTGCCCGGGACCCAGATCTGGATGCGCACCCCGTCGGCGGAGGCGACGTACTCCCAGGCCAGGTGGGGTGGGACGAGTCGGTGGGTCCAGCGCGGGCGCAGGAGTCCGAGGGTGTGGGTCCAGAAGGCGAGGGCGTGGTCGACGGTGGTCCGGGGCGGCGCGTGGATCTCCAGGGTGTGGGCCCCTCGGGAGAGGTAGGCGGTGCGCGCGAGGCGCAGGGCGATGACGGAGGCGGCCCACAGCAGCAGGGCGGATCCGGCGGTGGCGGCAGCGGTGGCCGGGAACAGGGCGCTCATCGGTCTTCGCCTTCCAGGTGCGCGAGTTCGGCGGGGTCGGTGGTGATCAGCCGGTGTTCGACGGGTGAGGCGAGGGCGCGGAACACGGCGCGGTGGCGGCCGGCGGCTAGGAGGGCGCTGCCGCGTTCGGCGGTGGCGACGATCCGGCGCTCTCCCCGGGAGAGGTGGAAGGACTCGCACACGGCGTCGAGGTTCTGCGGGGCCTGGCGGAGCAGGATCTGGGTGGCGGCGTTGGCGGCGACGGCGCGGCCGAGGTCGGTGGCGAGCAGGTCGGCGACGTCCTGGGTGACGAGCGTGAGCCCGGTCCAGTGGCGGCGGGCGTTCTTGGCGAGGTCGAACAGGTAGCGGGCCCCGACCGGGTCGCGGAGCAGGGTCCAGCCCTCGTCGATGGTGATGAGCCGGGGTCTGCGGTCGGCGGGGTCGCGGGCCCGGCGCCACAGGGCGTCCAGGATCAGGAGCAGTCCGACGGTCTTGAGCTCCTCGGGCAGGTGGCGCAGCGAGACGACGGTGAGGTGGCCCGTGAGGCGGGCGGTGGTGGGTCCGTCGAACAGGTCCCGGCGGGAGCCGTGGGTGAAGGGGCCGAGCCTGGCGGCCAGGGTGCGTGCGGCGCCGGCCTGCTCGGCCGGGCCGGTCCAGTCGCGCAGGGCCGTGCCCAGATCCGCCATGACCGGTGGTGTGCGTTGCCAGGTGGCGGGGTCGGGGGTGATGCCGCGTCCGGCGTAGGCGTCCAGGACGGCACGGTCGAGGACGGCGCCCTCGTCCGCGGTGAGGGCGCCGACCATGGCGGTCACCAGGGTGTGCAGGAACAGGGCCCGGGTGGTGGGGGCCCGGTCCTCGGCGGCGGGCAGGTCGAAGGGGTTGAGGCGGCCCCCGGGCAGCCCGAGCCGGACGCGGTCGCCGCCGACGGCCTCGGCCAGGCGCCCGTACTCGTCGGCGGGGTCGATCACGCTCGCCTGCACACCGGTGTAGAGGGAGCGCAGGAGTTCGAGTTTGGCGAGGTAGGACTTTCCGGCGCCGCTGCGGGCGAGGATGACGGCGTTGCCGTTGTCCAGGCCGCCGTGGAAGCGGTCCCAGACCACCAGCCCGCCGGAGTGGGCGTTCTCCCCGTGGACGACGGCGGTGCGCCCGGCGCCGGTGGGGAGTTCGGCCCCGGCGAAGGGCATCAGCGCCGCGACGGCCTCGGTGTCCACGGTGCGCCCGGTGCGCAGGGTGTCGGTGCCCAGCGGCAGGGTGGAGCGCCATCCCTCCCAGGCGCGGTAGGTGGCGGGCGACAGGTCGACCAGGATCGATCCGGCCAGCGCCGCCAGGCGGCGCACGTCGGCGTCCAGCTCCTCCGGTGTGGGCGCGTGCACGGTGGCGTAGACGGCGAGCCGGAACAGGCGCGTCTCCCCCAGCGCCACGCGTTCGGCCAGGTCCGCGGCGTCCTCGGCCGCGGCGGTGCGCTGGGGGTCCTCCAGGCGTCCGTGGGCGGTGTCGGTGCGCCACGCCGATTCCAGGCGTGCGCGGCGCCGGCGCAGGCGTCGGGCGGCGAGCGGTCCGGGCACCGGGGTGAGGTGGCAGGCCACGTCCACCCTGCCGGGGAAGGACAGGAGCGGGTCGGCCCATCCGGCGCGCACCTGGTGCGGGTAGCCGGTGACGACCATCGTCCGGGCGAACCAGCCGTCCGAGTCCAGGCGGCGCGGGCGCAGGCGGATCTCGGGTGCGGTCACCGGTGGGCCCCCTCGGTGCCGGCGGTGGGGAGGGACTCCCGGATGAGCCGTTCGGCGGTGGGTCCGTCGCAGGTCAGGGCGCGGACGTCGAGCGCCGCCAGGTGGGAGGCGGTGTCCTCGGCGCGGCGCAGGAGCGCCTCCCCCGCCGTCTCCGGGGCGCCGTCGGAGGTGAGGACGAGCAGGACGCTGTGGCGGGTGGGTTCGTGGCGGGCCTGCAGGTCGTCGAGGAACGCGGCGTGGGCCAGGGCCGCGCGGCGCAGCCCCGCGGGGAGCCTCGGGACGTCGCGGCGCAGCCGCCGGGCGTGCGGGGCCAGGTCCGTGGGGCGCCGCCGGACGAGGATCTGGACGGGTTCGGCCAGGGAGTCGAGCAGGGCGGCGAACGTGGCCAGGGCCCGGTCCTGCTCCTCCCCGGAGAGGAGGTGGAGCGGGACGCTGGTGCAGGCGAGGACGACGGCGGACCTGCCGCCCAGGTCCACCACCCCGTCGGCGCCGACCGCGGGCAGGGCCTCGTCCGCCCGCCGCGTGCGGGGGGCGGTCCTCCAGCGCAGGGCCGACCAGGCGAGGCGGTCGAGGCCGACGCCGTCCCTGCGTCCGCACGCCAGGGCCCAGGCGGGGCCGAGCAGTACGGCCGCCGCGATCCCCGGCAGCCACGCCGGCAGGTGTCCGGATCCGGCGGAGAACACGGCCCAGGAGGCCAGTGCCGCGGGGGCCATGAGCAGCAGTTGGCGCGCGGTGAGGTTCCACAGCACGGGTTCGGGGCGGTCGATGTCGGCGGGCACGCGTGCCCGCCAGGTGGAGGCGTCCTGGTCCATGAGGCCGTCCTTCGGTGTCGGTTCAGGTCTCGCGCCGCGGCCGGTGCCGGGGCGGAACGGGTCGGCGGTGCCCGGGCTCGGCCCGGGGTCGTACCGGCCGGGCGTCGGGGTCCGGCGGGTTCCGGCCGCGCCGCGGCTCGGCGCCGCGGTCCCGTGGCGGCTCCGGCCGGACGGCGGAGGCGTCGGCCCCGGTCGCGGGCGGTGTGCCCGGGCGGCGCGGGACGGCCCGGGGCGTCCCTCCCCGTCCGTCCGGCGGTCCTGCGGGCGGCGGGGCCGGGGCGTTGCGGGGCCTCCGGTGCGCGGCCGCGTCCGCCGGCCCTCCCCGTCCCCGTGGCGGGGCGTGCGCGGGTCCCGGTGCGCTCCGGGAGGTGGGGGCGGCGGCCGACCGGTGCGGCGCGGAGGACGCGGAGCCGGGGGAGGATCCGGAGTCCGGGGTGCCGAAGCGCCAGGTGCGCACGCGCCTGGGGAGGGCGGGGACGCTCGCCTCGGCGCGCGGGCGGCGCTCGACCGCCCGCAGGAGCGCGCCGGTCCGGCCGCCCGTGCTCCGGGCCGCGGCGGCGAGCGCCCCTCCCCCTCCGGTGGCGGCCGTGACCGCGACCAGGACCGCGGTCGAGGCCAGGGACCTGGCGGCGTCCGCCGCCGGAGACCTTCCGGCCGGCGGGGACCACACGGCCCTGTAGGCCCACACGGGGATGCGGATCTGAACGTAGACGAGCACCAGGAGGAGGAAGAGGTCGAAGAGGTCGGCCTCGCCGCGCACGATGTGCACGACCCCGAACAGCGCACGGGTGTCGCCCTCGAAGAAGACGCGGGTCAGCGCCACGAACGCGATCGCCTGGGCGACCGGGACGAGGCACACCGCGGCCAGGGTCCGCCACCACATCTGCGCGACCCGGTTGGTCTGCGGCAGCCCGTGGAACATCAGCATGAGCGGGCCGCCGACCATCAGCAGGATCACGATGACCACGCGGACGATCTCCACGACCACCCACAGCACGAGCAGGACCACGAGGACCAGCAGGAACAGCACCACCGCCGAGGTCTCGTCGGCGAGGAAGGGGGTGGACCTGCTGCTCAGGTGGCGGGCGGCGGCGCCGGCGTCGATGCCGTCGTCGCCGACGGCCCGGGCTACGGCGGTGGAGGCCTCCGCCGCCAGGCCCACCACGTTCAGCGACGCGTTGGAGGCGACGAACCCCACCACCAGGCGCGGCAGGACCTCCCTGGCCCCGTACTGGGCCTGGACGCTGTGGTGTGCCATGAGGACGAACCCGGCGGCGAGGACGAGGAGCAGGTAGAGGGCGTTGGCCGTGGCGGACACGCCCTCCCACACGGCGGTCACCCCCGCGGTCGGCCCGGGGGTCGCGAACAGCTTTCCCGCGACCCAGCCCAGCAGGGGGTCCAGGACGCCGACGACCAGCCCGTGGAACCACTGGGTGATGTGGCAGGAGACCTCGAGGGCACCGCAGTCGAAGACCTCCGCGTAGGTCTGCTCCGTGGCGGCGTCCCCGTGCTCCTCCGGCTCCCCCGGCCTCACCGGCGCCCCCGTCACGCGTCGTAGCCGTTGACGTAGTCCAGGGCCAGGAGGATCACCTCGCCGGAGAAGGCGACGAGGTAGCCCATGCCCGCGCCGGCGAAGGCGCGCTTGGACTTGTCGATCTCCCCCGGCTCGCCGCCCGCCAGGATCCAGCGCAGACCGGCGACCACGGTGAACAGGACGGCGAAGGAGACGGCGATGCTCTGCCCCACCCGGGTCAGGCGCCGGACGACCTCGTTGATGTGGACGGTGTAGGCCTCCACCTCGGCCGCGGCCGGGTCGCCGCCGAGGGCGACGAGCGCCAGGGCCGCTCCCGCCGCGAGGACGCAGGTCCGTGCCGCCGGCAGGCGCCGCGTCCGTCCCGTACCGCGCGGATCCCCCATCCCGCCCCCTTCCGCTCGCCTACTGGGAAAGAAGCCGGTGGAGGGGCGGGATTGGACCGGGTCAAGGCATTCCTTTACCCGGTCCGGACCCTCAGGCCGGCGCCGGGACCGGCGAGCGGGCGGCGACCCGGCCGGAGCGGACCGCGTCCGCCAGGCGCTTCTCGGCGCGGGAGCGCCGCTTGGCGAGCTTCCAGTACGCGGTCCCCCGTTCTCTCGCCAACCGGGTCAGCGGGACGCCCTCCAGCCGGGTGAGGCCGATGACGCACGCCTCCGACTCGCTGAGCACGCCCTGGCGGACGGCGTCCCGGAGCACCAGGTCGGGGCTCCCGGGCGGCCGGGGCGCGAGGGCGCCCCGCTCGGGCCCCTCCCCCGCCACCGGGTGGGCGAGGGCGTCACGGCGCGCACGCAGGCCGGCTCGCTGGGCGCGGCAGCGCAGCATCCACGGCAGCCGGTACCAGCCGGTGTCGATCTCGTGGACGGCGGCGATGAAACCCGCCAGGACCTCCCCCTGGACGTCCTCGGCCGCGCAGGCTTCCAGGCCCTCGCACAGCCGCCGCGCGCACGCCTTCAACCCGGGCACGGCCAGGCCGACGGCGGCGACCATCCACTCCTCCGACAGGCGGGCGTCGATGATCACCCGCCGCCAGACGGCGTCGCGCACCTGGCGCGCGACCGCGCCCGAGAGCAGGGCCTCGCGCACCTCCAGCAGCGTCGCGGGGCGCGGGTCGGTGAACGGTTCGAGCAGGGCGGCGAGTTCTCGCGGGTCCAGGTCCGAACGCAGGAACTCGCGCTCGGCGGTGTGCAGCAGTCCGGTCCACATGGTGTGTCTCCCTCGGTGGGCGGTCGGGACCAGGCCACGAAAGGAGGGGCCGCCCACGCGGGGCCGGCACCGGTCCCGCCGGGCGCACGCGCAGCGCGCACAGCGGTCCCGCCGACCGCTGACACGGGGCCGACCGGGGGCGCACAGAGCCGCGTCGGGCGCCCGTACGGCGGGGAGGCGGCCGGGCCCCGGGACCGCCTCGGTGCGGGGGCTGTGGGCGGGGCGGCCGGGACCGCGCCCGCCGACGGCGGCCGGGGCGACCGGAGTTGGACAGAACGTGGCCGGGTCTCCCGGAACCCGTGACCGGGGAGCGCGCACGCCCTTCCCGGGCCGGCCCCGTCCGGCCCGGGGCGTGCGGGGCCCGGGGTGTTTGCCGTACCCGGACGGTCCATGGATCCGGCGGGGACCGCGACCGGGTAAGCCTGGTCCCATGGAAAACCACGACGACCGCATCCGGGTGCGCGGAGCCCGCATCCACAACCTGAGGAACGTGGACGCGGAGCTGCCCCGCGACGCGCTGGTGGCCTTCACCGGCGTCTCGGGGTCGGGCAAGTCCTCGCTGGCCTTCGGGACGCTGTACGCCGAGTCCCAGCACCGGTACCTGGAGTCCGTGGCGCCGTACGCGCGGCGCCTGCTCCAACAGCTCCCGGCCCCGGAGGTGGACGACATCACCGGCATGCCCCCGGCCGTGGCCCTGGCCCAGCCGCGCACCGCGCCGTCGGTCCGGTCCACCGTGGGCACCCTCACCACGGTCTCCAACACGCTGCGCATGCTGTTCTCCCGCGCCGGGACCTACCCGCCCGGCGCGGACCGCCTGGACTCGGACTCCTTCTCCCCCAACACCGTGGCCGGAGCCTGCCCCGTCTGCCACGGGGAGGGGGTCGAGCACGAGGTCACCGAGGAGTCGCTGGTGCCCGACCCCTCGCTGAGCATCGCCGACGGCGCCGTCGCCTCCTGGCCGGGGGCCTGGCAGGGCAAGAACCTGCGCGACATCCTCGACACCCTCGGGTACAACATCCACCGGCCCTGGCGGGAGCTGCCCCGGGAGGAGCGCGAGTGGATCCTGTTCACCGAGGAGCAGCCGGTGGTGACCGTCCACCCGGTCCGGGAGGCGGGCCGCGTGCACCGCAGCTACCAGGGCGAGTACAGCAGCGCCCGGCGTCTGGTGCTCAAGGCGTACGCCTCCTCGGCCAGCGAGGCGCGGCGCCGCCGGGCGGCGGGGTTCATGGTCGACCGGACCTGTCCCGAGTGCGGCGGGAGGCGGCTGCGCCGGGAGGCGCTGCGGGTCACCTTCGCGGGCCGCACCATCACCGAGGTGGCGGGGCTGCCCCTGACCGAGCTGGCCGCCCTGCTGCGCCCCTGGCGGGAGGACGCCGGCGCCGCCGGGGCGCTGGCCGGGGAGATCACCGGCCGGGTCGAGGTGCTGGAGGAACTGGGGCTGGGCTACCTGAGCGTGGACCGCCCGGCCCCGACCCTGTCCACCGGCGAGTTCCAGCGGATCCGGCTGGCCACCCAGCTGGGCACGGGCCTGTTCGGCGTGGTCTACGTCCTGGACGAGCCCTCGGCGGGCCTGCACCCGGCCGACTGCGAGGCGCTGTCGGGGATCCTGCGGCGCCTGCGGGACGGGGGCAACACCGTGTGCTTCGTCGAGCACGACCTGGACATCGTGCGCGGGGCCGACTGGATCGTGGACGTGGGCCCGGAGGCGGGCGAGCGCGGCGGGAGGGTCCTCTACAGCGGTCCGGTGGCGGGGCTGCGCGACGTCCCGGAGTCGGTGACCCGCCGCTACCTGTTCCACGACGCCCTGCCGGAGAGGCGCCCCCACACGCCCCGCGGACACCTGGAACTGCGCGGGGTCATCCGCAACAACCTCAGGGGGCTGGACGCCGACGTCCCCCTGGGGGTGTTCACCGCCGTCACCGGGGTCTCCGGTTCGGGCAAGTCCACCCTGCTGGCGGCGGTCGCGGACCGCGCCGCCGGGCACGGGCGGGTGGTGTGGGTCAGCCAGCAGCCGATCGGGCGGACCCCGCGCTCCAACCTGGCCACCTACACCGGGCTCTTCGACACGGTGCGCAAGCTCTTCGCCGCCACCGAGGAGGCGCGGGCCCTGGACTACGGGCCGGGCCGGTTCTCCTTCAACGTCGTGGGCGGGCGCTGCCCGACCTGTGAGGGGGAGGGGTTCGTGTCGGTGGAGCTGCTGTTCCTGCCCACCGCCTACGCCCCGTGCCCGGCCTGCGGCGGGTCCCGCTACAACGAGGACACCCTCCGGGTGCGGTACCGGGGGCGCACGGTGGCGGACGTGCTGGCCATGTCGGTCGAGGAGGCGGAGGGCTTCTTCACCGGGGAGCCGTCGGTGCGGCGGTCGCTGCAGACCCTGGCCGGGGTCGGGCTGGGCTACCTGCGCCTGGGCCAGCCGGCCACCGAGCTCTCCGGCGGCGAGGCTCAGCGGATCAAACTGGCCACCGAGCTCCAGCGCCGCCGGGTCGCCGACTCCCTCTACCTGCTCGACGAGCCCACCACCGGGCTCCACCCGTACGACACCGACGTGCTGATGGGCCGCCTGCACGACCTGGTCGGGGCCGGCGCCACCGTCGTGGCGGCCGAGCACGACATGCGGGTCGTGGCCACCGCCGACCACGTCATCGACCTGGGCCCGGGCGGCGGCTCCGAGGGCGGCCGGATCGTCGCCCAGGGGGATCCGGCGAGGATCGCCGCCGCCCCGGACAGCAGGACCGGCGCCTATCTGAAGGGGCTGCTCTGACGCGCCGCGCGCTCCGCCAGTAGCCGTTCGGCGAGCCCGCCCGGGCGGGCGGGCTCACCGCGCGGCCCGGTCCGGCGGCCTGCGCCCGGAGCCCCGCCGGGAGGCCGGGGCGACGCGGTGGCTGTACCGGTTCCCGGGGTGGCCGCGCGCCTCCAGGTGGAGGAGGCCGTCGCGGGGGGCGGCTCCGGCGGGGCGGCCCGACGCACGCCTCCCGATCGGAAACGGAAAGGGGAATGCGTACAGCGTTTCCCTTCACCAGGGCCATGAATTTCTTCCCGAAGACACTCCCATTGCCTTCTTTGCCGCCGCCCGGGCCATTTTTTGCCGACCGTCCCGAATTCCCGGCGTGGCCGACACCGCCTGCGGGAACGCTGCCCCCATGCCGAAAAGCGCAGTCTCCGGTCCGGCCGCGGGCAAGGGCACTCCCGTGGACGTCGCGGCCCCGCGAAAGGAACTGCGCCGCCGCGCCGACGGGGAGGCGCGGTGCGACGCGGGCGTCTGCTCCACGGACGCCTCCGACCGCCGCCGGGTCCCCCTCGGGGCCATGGTGCGCGGCGACGCCGGGGCCGCTGCGAAGGCCGTCTCCGTCGGCGCCCGGTTCGGCGCCTCCATTCTCTCCCGGGGCGGGGGAACCGGCTCGGGAGGGCAGGACACCGGCGCTCCGGTCGTCCCCGACTGGACGCGGCGCCGGGCCGGGCCCGCATCCGGTGGGGAGCCGGAAGCGTCCCTCCCGGCCGCCGTGCCCGGCGCGGCG